>SLSZ01000124.1 GCA_007130125.1 Bacteroidales bacterium | reverse complement strand
GCCCATCACCGTCATATTTTACGTCAAGAAAATCCACAGTCTGCATATACCTGTCAACTATGTGCACATCGGGCAGGTGATTGATCTTGAAATTTACCATGAGCCATTTTTGAATATTAATCTTGTAAAATGACTTTGCAGGTTTTTTTAATGCAAATTTCACCAGTGCCGAACGCGAACTGTTATGCAGGTCTATAATGTGATCATATTTTTGTTGTTTCAACTCGGGCATGACATCCCGAAGCTTATCTTTCAGTGTTATTATTTTGTCTATATAGGGGTTTGACTGTAAAATAGAAACGAACTTTTCCTTTGTTAGATAATGGATATCAACATCATCGCCCAACTGTTTTTTTATGCATCTTACTACAGGCGTGGTTAATACTATATCACCTATTGAACTGAAACGTATTATTAGCAGTTTGGTCTTCATCAGTGAATTTTATTGTTTTTTTGTTATACAATTACAATTCTTCAAATCGAACATAAATTGATTGTTCTTCTATAAAATCATACAGAGTAAGCTTTCGTAATTCATAATAACCTCTCCAGAAGTTGTGTAAGGCTGCCAGGTAGTTTTGGGTTGCTCGGTCTTTTTCCTGGTAGGCTATGTTTAGCTCTAAGATGTCAATATTCCCAATAAGGAATCTTTGCCTTGTCACCTCGTATCTTCTTGAAGCTATGGTATCTGCTTTTGCTGCTATTTCAAGCCTGTCTTTAAGCCTGTTGAATTCCATTACTCTTAAAAATATTTCATGTTCGAAGTCATCAAGGGCCTGGTTTATATTTGTGTTGACCAGCTCCCTGTTTGATTCGGCAACTTTTACTTGGCCTTTTGATACACCCCAGTCGAGGATGGGTATTTGTATACCTACTACAAGTTGTTGCCTGTCAAGAGGAGATGAGTATGCGTTTGAAAATTCATTGGCACTTTGAGTTAATCCATAAAGAGCGTAGAGGTTTGCATTAAACCGGCTATCGGCTTTGGCTCTTTGCACTTCACTTTCAGCTTCCAGTTTTCTCCTTTCGTAGGTTAACATGTCCGATCGGTTTGCTTTTGCTTTTTCAAGAGCCAGGAGCGGGTCGGCTTTTAAATCAGGAATGTCAATGGGTGGAACAAGCTCAATTTCAACATCGCCATCTATTCCCAGATATGACCTGAACCTGAACAATGCGGATTCACGGCTTATTTCAGCTTGTTCGAGTGCCGAAAGTGAATTGAGATAATTAAGCTCCATTTGCAATAGTTCATTTTCGGCAATACGTCCAAGGGAATAGCGTCCCTGGGCTATTTGATAAAGTGTGTCATTGTTTTGAAGGTCGGTTTTGTTTATTTCAACATTTATTTGTGCCATTAACAAGTCGAAAAACAAACCGGTAGCCTGTATTGAAATATTTTCAAGCTCTTCAATATACCTTTGACGAGCTTCACGGTAGCGGATCGGTTCAATCTGACGTTCCCACCGGTAAGGGTTGTATGCAAATATGGGCTGGCGCAAACCTATATTTACCGGTGTTGACAGGTAAGAGACCTCGGTTTCGTCTTCTTTTATAAGGTCTATTCGTTGTAATCCTGAATTTACAAATAACTGACCACCTGTCAGCCCTATGGTTTGAGTTAATGAAAGGTTTGAAGTATATGAAGCAAGGCTTCTCTGAATAAAAGCATCGCTTCCGTCCGGCAGAGTTATTGCTGAGATTGAGCGATCAAGGTTGGGCAGCGTTGCATCAAAAGTAAGATGAGGATAATAGCCCGCCTTAAAGGACCTGTGTTGCCAGTAACTGCCACGATACCTGTGACGTGCCGCCATAGCGTCGGGCGACTCTTCACGGGCTTTCACTATTACTTCCTCTAAAGTGAAATGGCGTGCCGGTCCGGTAGAGTAAAGCTCAAAAAGAAAAAAGAATAAAATGCCGGGAATTAACCAAACTGATTTCATAATTAGTTTTTATTTCAAATTAATACCTAAAATCTGTTTAAGACATATGTTATTAATCGTGCTTTAAGTTTGTTATGCTTGAATTATCAAATAACCGCCATACATAAGACACAAGAAAATGACAAAGGTGCATAAAGATTAAAGTTGTCGTAAACAAATATTATAACGGAAAAATGTTATGCAAAGTTATATGATAAATTGTTTATTCAATTTCAAAGCGGAAAATTAAGTTACAGCAAAAAATTAATGTCAGAATAGCAAAACTATTCGTTAATTTGGGTTTTGTAAATTTTGAACTTAAACAGTTTAATATTATGTAATAAATGCATAATACTGGTTTTAATAACTCCAAACCCATATATTATACTTTGTTTAAAGTTTATAGATGAAGCTTCAGGAAAATATTTTACTGGGCAGGATATTTCGCCTATTTGAAAGCCGGCCATGAACACCTGGCTTAAGACCTGGTTGTCAAAAACAAACCCGTTTGAATTTGCCCTGTAATTTATTTTTTTTAGTACTTCAGCTGAATATGCTCTATAGCCAGTATGATATTCTGATAATTTTTGATTAAGCAGAATGTTCTGGACAAATGTCAATATACGATTTGCAAAGTATTTATACAGGGGCATTCCGCCTTTACGAGCACTTTTCCCCAGGATCCTTGAACCTAATACAACGGGATATACTTTATTCGCGATTAAATATGACATTGCCGGTATCAGCGCGGGTGTGTATTGATAGTCCGGGTGAAGCATTATGATGATGTCGGCTTTCAGCTTGTTTAG
>SLSZ01000119.1 GCA_007130125.1 Bacteroidales bacterium | reverse complement strand
TCATCAGACCGCTATTGTTTAAAAATATCTGATTCAAATATACAACGGAAAAATCAGTTTATCAACTGATTTATCAGTTATTTTGCAAAAACTTAAAATAATAATTGCATATTGCTGAAATACTACTATTTATAGGATTGCCTGAAAAATTTAAAATTTACCAAAAAACCAGAAAAAAGGCACAGGGGCATAACAAAGTGTATATTCCAGGCGGGTCTTTGTGATAAATTCATTAACTTGCTCATAGAGGGAATAGGGTAGAGGGTCAAGCTGAAGTAGAAAGTATTCCCGCCCGTAACATACACTCGACCGTTGTAGCCCATAATTGAAAGACAAACTGCAAAATTGAAGTAAACCTCAAAAAAAATGACTAACTGGTTAATTATTTTAACGATAAGTCTTTTCACTTTAAGTTGTGAAAAAACAACATCGCAGCCCTTAACAGATGAAGAAATACATCAAAAAAGGCACTTTATTGCCGATGAGATTAAAAGGATATACCATGAAAAAACAAACCAGCCCGATACTCTTATCAAGTTAGATCCAAAAATAAATAATGTAATAGAAATCCTTAGCAGTAGAAAGGTGCAATTAAACCATCCATGGGAGCAAAAAAATGTGATAAGAGAGTTATTGCAAAAGAAATTCATTTATGATTACCAGGTTCATTACATAATAGTTCCCCTTGAAAACCTTGAGCCAGAAACGATAGAGCGGCATTTAAAAACACATGAATTATTACTAAATACAATTGATCAGCCTAATGCCTTCAGGATGGGGATTGCTATCGAATCAACAAATAAAGAATATTCAATTCACCTATTATTAACTGAATATTATTTAGTTATTATTCCTTATGTAGAAACGACTGAAGATATCTTCTCAGGAGGCGCATCTTATCGGACAGATATTATCCGGGGAAAATCCTTTATTGATAATCTGTATTACTATACTACAAACCAGAAAGTCATAGAGAATGTAGAGTCTCTATATGCTGAGAAAAGAAATATTGAACTTCATCAGGATAACCGTTTTACACTAATGGTAAGAGGAGGATTACAAAATAAAAATCTTATTTTCATAGATGAAAAGGGAAAGATTTTGGCAAATTGGAATTTTCTTTAGTATTGATTTTGGAGGTGCTTTTTTTAATGAACAAGTGGCTTTTTGAAAATAATGGAAAACTGTTCAAAAATAATTAGCAGACAATAAATTTAGATACAAATCAAAACGGGCTACAACAAAGTGTATATTCCAGGCGGGGTTTTCATAAAATTCAGCACCTTGCTCTTAAAGGGATTACGGCGGACATTCAAAATTAAGCAGATTAATTTCCCGCCCGGAACATACACAAAACGTTACCCAACATAATTGAAAAACACCCCTTGATAAACCTAAAGAACCAAATTATTAAAAAACTATTTACTTTTAAGTTTACAAAAAAATGAAAAAACTAAAACCTGAAAACATGATTGGCCAATCATTAATTCTGGGGTTGATGCTAGTATTCACATTATGTTGCAATAAGAATGATGTAATTGATAATAGAAAAGAATGCGTTGATTTCAATGGTAATATATACAAAACGGTATTAATAGGTGGTCAGGAGTGGATGGCAGAAAATCTTCGAGTAACACACTACAACAATGGCGATGCTATAACAACAGGATTAAGCAATGATGCCTGGTTGGGAACAGCCGAAGGCGCCTATGCTATATTCCCTCACGAAAATATTGATAATTTTGAATCAGAGGCAGAAGTGTCTGAAGCTTATGGAAAGTTATACAACTGGTATGCTGTTGCTGATGCAAGACTTCTTTGCCCGGATGGCTGGCGGGTGCCTACTGATGATGATTGGAAAATTTTAGAGGGCACTGTAGATTCTAAATTTGTTATTGGTGATCCTGAATGGGATGATAAAGGAGATCGTGGTTATGATGCAGGCGAAAAATTAAAGGCAACTTCTGCGTGGATTTTAGAAAATGGGACAGATGAATATGGCTTTTCAGCACTTCCTGGCAGCTACCGTCATAACACAAGTGAAGGATACTTTATCCCCACTATTGGCTACCTGGGATTTTGGTGGAGTTAGGCTTTATGCTTTTTTGCCAATAACATAAATCATTTCATAATAATTAGCATAAAGTTTCGTTTATTTTGAATATTGCGAATATTTCGATTATCTTTGCTAAAAATAGACGACATGTCCATGGAAACAATTGATATAAGAAAACCTTCAAAGGCAGAGCAACGTGCAGCATTAGAATCGTATGATGCATTGGCTGCTTCATTAGAGCAACTACGTTCCGAAAACCCTGAAATTGAAATAGAAGAGACAGAAGAAAAAATCAGGATACCAAAAAGTGCTCTTAAATTATTAGCTAGAATATTAAAAGAAATAAGCTTGGGTAACCCCATCTCAATAGTACCAATAGCAACCGAGTTGACAACTCAATCTGCTGCTGAATTTCTTGGGTGTTCCAGACCACATATTGTAAAACTTCTTGAGGATGGGAAAATTCCATTCACAAAAGTTGGAAGGCATCGGAGAATTAAGTATGAAGACGTTGCGATATATAAAAAGAAAATGAAATTGAGACAAAGGGCTAAGATTCAGGAATTAATGGAATTGGACGAAGAATCAGGTCTATATGATACATAGTGTTCGGTTCGTATGTGTATTAGATACTAATGTTATATATCCCCTTTGGATACGTGACTTAATGCTATGGTTTGCG
>SLSZ01000210.1 GCA_007130125.1 Bacteroidales bacterium | reverse complement strand
TTTTATTATACAGCAAGTCAACAAAAAATTTTAACTTAGCATTTTGACAAGTTTTTCTGTTGACCCACAATTTGTAATCATATAATAATATGAAAAAGTGTGCACAAATCTCAATACAAGGCAAAGTTCAAAATGTAGGATTTCGTTACAATACACAGGTTGTTGCCCATGAGCATAATATAACCGGCTATGTCAAGAATATGCGTGATGGAACTGTCTTTGTTGAAGCGGAAGGCGAAGAGTCGGACCTGGAAAAGTTTATAAATTGGTGCCAAAAAGGACCCTCTTGGTCAATTGTAGAAAAAGTAGATATTGAATACATCCCTTTGATAGGCTACTCCGAATTTAAAATACGCTGATTTACCTGCCGGATAATGTTAAGTGTGTTGAATTAAAGATTCTTTTTTAGTAATAAATTACATGATTGTTAATTAAATGTGTTTTATGAAATATTACAGTTTTTTTACGTTTTTATCGTTTTTGTTTGTTTTTACGGCTTTATCTGCTCAGGAGCCTTTGCCTAAAGGTCTCACAGAAGAGGAGAAGAAGGTTTATGAAGAATTTATCCGTACATATGAGTATGGTGTCAGGACAGCGCCACCGGCAGAGCCACCCCGGGCTCCTGCTGAATTTGAGGAGGCCGGTGGAGTGATCATAAGCTGGGCTTCGTATACTAGTGAACTAAGAGAAATAGCTCGTCATGCAAGAAAAAGAGTAACTGTCTATATTATCACGAACGATCCCTCAGAAGTTGAAAGTTCTCTGGAAGATGGCGGTGTACCACTTGATAATATATTTTTTGTTGACATTCCTTATAACTCTGTTTGGGTAAGGGATTACGGCCCTCAAAGCGTTTATCTGGATGATGACGATGAACTTGCTTTCATTGACTGGGTTTACAATCGCCCGCATCGCCCTGATGATAACCTGGTGCCTGTCAATATGGCCGGTTATCTTGATGTGCCTTTTTATCAAATGACCGCAGAACCTAACAGACTGGTACATACAGGAGGTAATCTTATGGTAGATGGCCACGGAACAGCATTCTCCTCTGAGCTGGTCTTAGCTGAGAATGCCTCATTAACAGAAGAACAAATTGATGATATTATGTACGACTTTATGGGTATTGATAACTATATTAAAATGGATGAACTTCCGTACGATAATATCAGTCACCTTGATATGCATATGAAACTGCTGGACGAAGAGACTTTGCTTGTTGGTGAATTTCCTGAAGGAGTATCAGATGGGCCATACATAGAAGCTAACCTGCAATATTTACTCGATAACTATCAAACAGCTTATGGCAGGGAGTTTAATGTAATACGTATACCAATGGTTCCATCACCGGCAGGCAATTATCCCCCAAATGCACATTATCGTACATACACTAATTCGTTGATATTAAATGATTTGGTTTTGGTTCCGCAGTATCACGACGCAACACTTAATGCAGAAGCGTTGAGCATCTACGAAGAAGCCATGCCAGGATATGAAATAGTGGGTATTAATATGGAAAGTGTTATCGGTGCAAGCGGCGCAATACATTGTATAACAAGGGAGATAGCAGCAACGGATCCGATTTTTATTACACACGCCCCGGTGCTTGAAGCGGAAGTAAATGAGACCATAAGTATTGAAGCGGAAATTCAAAATGTCGCTGGAATATCTGAAGCATCTGTATTTTGGAGTACCGATGGTGGAGATTCTTTCCAGTACGAAGATTTGGTTTTTGATGGAGAGCAATATGTGGCGGATATTGCCGGCCAACCCGGCAATACTGAAGTGTCATATTATATTAGTGCTACAAATAACAATAACAAAACTATTACCAAGCCATTGGTGGCACCGGATGGTACTTATAATTTTGTTGTTGGTGATTATATTATCGGAGATGTTAATGGTGATGGTGTTATTAATGTTCAGGATTTAGTGATGCTTGTCAATTATATTATTGACCCTGACAATCCTCACCCTGATTTTGTTGAAGAAAATGCTGATGTCACAGGGGATGGTGTCATCGAAGTAGCAGATGTCGTTGCTTTGACAAACCTTATACTTGAACGGACCAATGAAACCTCCGATCCAATGGTGTCGAATACAGCAGAAATATATATTGAAAACAATGAAGTATGCCTTTTTAGTGACGGTACATTGGCAGGATTGCAATTCCAAATGATAGTCGATGATGCCGGCGAACTTGAATTAAAATTACTGCCTCAGGATCTCAGGTTTGTCTATAATGTAAGGGGTGATACCATAAATGGTGTTATCTATAGCTTTGATAACATTTCTTTCAAGGAAAACGAAACAAGGCTTCTTAAAATTGAAAACCTTGAAAGTGATTTGAAATGGGGAAATGTTCTTGCTGCTAATATTGAAGCACAGAGTGTTGAAGTAGAAACCATGGATTTTACTACACATACCGGTGGACCGGACTATAATGCACTTAATTTTAAAGTGTTCCCCAACCCCAACAAAGGCAAGTTCTCTTTAGGTTTTGAGCTGACAAACCAAGCCAATATCACAGTGCGGATGTTTGACCTGTATGGAAGAGAGGTGTTGGATATACCTCTGAAATCATATAATGCAGGGTATAACCAAATTGAAATAAATAGAACCGTTGATTTCCCCGCAGGTGTTTATATAATTGAAATTATTGGTTATGATAATAATGACAGTGTTCTTATGAAAGGAGAAACTAAAGTTTTGATAAAGTAGTGATTAATTATATTTGACTTTAAA
>SLSZ01000007.1 GCA_007130125.1 Bacteroidales bacterium | reverse complement strand
GTAGAACTTCGGCATCATCTTCTCTGCCTTCACGGTAAATGCGAGCTCTCATATAAAGTTCAGAGGCAAGCATGTCTTCAGTAAATTCGATTTCACCGGTAGCATCAAAACGTGTTGTTCCACTACGTGCAATACGAATACCTTCAACTTCAGTTTTTTCTCCGCGTAGTATTACTGTTTCAAGTGGATATTCACCACCTTCATACTTTAATACCGGAGTGATTTCAGCAACAGCCCTGTTATGGAAGTATTTGTCACCTACCTGACCTTGTACGTCCACAGCAACAGTGCCGCCGTGATTTTCGAGAGGATTCACTTCTGGTGTGTACCTAATACCTTCATCGTAATCTCTTACCATCTTGTTAAGTCCACAACCCGTGAACAATGCTGCAGCAACCAGCATAACAGCTACAATTCTAAAATTAATTTTCTTCATAGTTTTCTGCATATATTTGGTTAAGTTGAAAAATTAAAACTCTTAAAATGTAAATTCTTTTACAAATATATAAAAAAATGATGCTTTACAAGTTTTTTTTACGTTATTGATTGTTTTGAGTTACACGCTTTATTAAAATATCATTTTAAATCTACTCTGATCTTTTCAAAGCAGTAAGGTGTAAGGCGTTGTCTTCTAGTTATTTAGCTATGCTTAATAATTTCTTATATCAAAAATACGAACTTATTTTTTACTATTATATTTTCTCATGTTTTTTTTAATTTTTTTTAGTTTTTTATGCTATTTGTTAATTATTAAGCCTGAAAACACCAATCGTTTAATTAAAGGAATAAAAGTCAAAACAAGTTATGTTTGCCTTATAGAAAAATACAGGTCAAACCGCATCAGCTTTTAAGGCTGATTTTGATGTTTCTACTAGGTTATTAACAATGTTGCATTGATTTTGCTAAAAATTTTATATTAAAATTGTAAGTTTGCGTTAATTTTTAGTAATGAAAAACATTAAAACAGAAAACTTTACACTATGACAAAAACTAAATTATTTGTTTTTAATCCTTTTCAGGTAAACACTTATGTTTTGTATGATGATGCTGGAAAATGCATAATTATTGACCCTGCATGTTATGAAGATCCTGAAAAGCGTGCATTGTCTGATTTTATTAAAAAGGAAGGGTTAGAGCCTGTAATGATTTTAAATACTCACTGACACATAGATCATATTCTCGGTAATAATTTTGTAAAAAATGAGTTTGGCATTCCATTAAAGACACATAAAGACTCGTTGATGTTCATTGAGAATGGCAAGGAGTATGCCATGACCTTTGGTTTTGAGGTTGAGGACCTTGTGAAGCCGGATGAGTTTTTAGATGATGGAGATATTATAGAGTTTGGTGGTCAGAAATTAAAAGTAATACACACACCCGGTCATGCTGATGGCAGTTTGTGTTTTTATAATGAGCAAGCCGGTAAATTATTTTGCGGTGATGTTTTATTCAAAGCCGGAATTGGGCGAACTGATCTACCAACAGGTAATTATGATACCCTGATAAGTAATATTAAAGAGAAGCTTTTGGTATTACCCGAGGATGTGGTGGTGTATCCGGGCCATGGGCCTGAAACTACTATCGGTATGGAGAAAAAAGCAAATCCATTTCTGCAGTGATAAAAAATCCAATCAAGGCGATAGAACCTACGTCAAAATTTGAAGATACAGGGGTTGGCACATTATTAAAAGTAGCCTGTTAAAGTTGTTTTTTTACAAACTCTGCTATTTCATCTTCATTTATATCTGTCATACACTTGAAGTGCTTTTTTGGACATTTTTTATAGCCTATCTTGCTACAGGGGCGGCACGAAAGATTTTTTACTTCGGTAATTTTTGAGATCTCTTTAGGATATTCGAAAGGGAAGAAAGGATACATTCCAAATTCCGGCACAGTATTGCCCCAGATAGAAACTACCGGTTTCCTGAAGGCTGCCGCAATATGCATAAGTCCTGTGTCATGGGTGATAACTGCCTTAGCTTTGTCAACAATTGAGGCGGATTTGTTCAACGAATATTTACCGCATCCGTTATATACTTTTTCTCCACATGCATCTGCAATTGCTTGTCCTTCGGCTTCATCCTCTTTCCCACCCAAAATGAATACCGGGTAGTTGATATTGCTGCATATTGAAATAATTTTATCGATGGGCAACTTTTTTGTATAGTGCTTGCCTCCAATTACGAATGCCACATAGCCGGATTGAAAAGTTCCGGGAAGTAAGCCTTTGTCAAATTCTTCATTTTTTGAATAGAAATAGTCAAGCCCATCACCGTCATACTTTACGTCAAGAAAATTTACAGTCTGCATATACCTGTCAACTATGTGCACATCGGGCAGGTAGTTGATCTTGAAATTTACCATGAGCCATTTTTGAATATTAATCTTGTAAAATGACTTTGCAGGTTTTTGTAATGCAAACTTCACCAGTGCCGAACGCAAACTGTTATGCAGGTCTATTATGTAATCATATTTTTGTTGTTTCAATTCGGGCATAACATCCCGCAGTTTATCTTTAAGTGTTATTATTTTGTCTATATAGGGGTTTGACTGTAAAATAGAACCGAACTTTTCCTTAGTTAAATAATGTACCTCAACATCATCGCCCAACTGTTTTTTTATGCATCTTACTACAGGCGTGGTTAATACTATATCGCCTATTGAGCTGAAACGTATTATTAGCAGTTTGGTCTTCATCAGTGAATTTTATTGTTTTTTTGTTATACAATTACAATTCTTCAAATCGAACATAAATT
>SLSZ01000083.1 GCA_007130125.1 Bacteroidales bacterium | reverse complement strand
TTGTTATAATCAGTAAAACCAAGCTGACCAGCTTAAACATAATAATTACCATAGAGGTTTCCAATAATCCTAAAATAGGTAAGAATATTACCCCACCAAAAATTCCTCCAAGCCATCCACCCAATAGATCAGAACTGTATAACGCTCCTGCAGTACCACCTAAATTTGGGGTAACCCTCAAATATTCTTTGTTTGCCAAAGGAAATTCCGCTCCAACCAGAACCCCGGAAATAAACGAAAGGATCAAAAATATAATACGTAACAGATAATCAAACCAGGCATGAACCATTAATGATTCTGCCTTTAAAAAGACAAATGGAAGTAATAACGCAAAAACAATAACTACAATTTCTAATCTAATAATTGCACTTATTGCATTTTCAAACTTTTTCAGATAGGCTGACATCCACAAGCCTCCAACCAAAACACCTGCCATAAAAGCAGTTATCAAAAGCCCTAACCAATAAAAAATATAGCCAAAAATAACCTGAAAAGCAAAAATCAATATTAAATCGAACAACATTCCGGCAAAGCCTGTCGAAAAAATACATAACGAAAGTACCGGTTTAATAGAATTCTTTTTACGAAAGGAAATAAATAAAAATAACAGAAAAAAAACGGCAAAAACCCCTGCCAGCATATAAAGATTCAATTTCTCACCTAACTTGAATACCTTATTAAATGAAGGAGAAAATTTTTCATTCCAAAAAACAAGGCTATAAAATACCCCCAGGGGTTTGAAATCATAGTTAACCTTATCCTTACTAATTTCAATGTTATCAGAATACCAATCCACCCAACGCTGATCCAACCTGTAATCAATATAACCCGGTGTGATCAAATTAAGATCAAGTTTACGTATTCCTAATCTTTCAGCCATTTCTTCCGTACCAATATCTGATACTTTTTGTGAGCGTGTAGCTAAATAAAGATTTTTCCCATCACCGGGAATTACCCTAACATGAGAAAACACATCTCTTAGCGTGGTAAGGACCATTGAGTTAAGATCCGCCAATTCCTGACTCATATATGTTAAAGAACCTGGTAAACCAACAACAAAAATACCGTCTTCCGTGAGCTTATTTTTTACAAGTGAATAAAACTCATGGGTAAAAAACCTGTTGGACTGCAGGGTTGAAGGATCAGAAAAACCACTGAAAATAATATCATATTTATGATCTGTTCTCCTGATAAAAAACCTGCCATCAATTTTTTTTATATTTACACGAGGGTCCTGAAACTCTTTCTTTGTCAATGGTGTATGATATTGTTTAATTACTTCCAGTAATACCGGGTCAACTTCAGCATAATCAATTTTACTAACATCATGCTTCAGTATCTCATTTATTACTCCGCCGGCACCACCGCTAAGTATAAGAACATCATTCGGATTTTTATGAGATAGCAATGGAAAATGCACAAACTCTTCAATATAGACCAAATCAGGATTTGGTGATGTTAACACAGGTAAACCGTCTGAAAAAAAAGTATACTCATGTTCCCTTTCAATAACAACTATATTTCCATAATTAGAGTTTTGATAATGAACCAACTGCTGATTTTTCCATTGTTGTTTCACCGAAAAATGATGTATTTGATTTGCACCCGAACCTAATACCAGATACATAGATACAACAAAAAGTCCTATCATTAAGAAGCTTGCAACCCTGGTAAGCAACGATAATCCGGGTTTCCAGAATGGCTTCAACAAAAACACACAAATGGCAAAATTAAACGAAGCCAAAACCAATGAAATTTTTATAGAATGCAAATAAGGAATAAACAGGTATGTTAAAACCAAGCCGCCAAGAATAGTACCAGCAGTCTCATAAATATATACCCTTGCAATACTAAATACACTGTTTTTATCATGGGGATCTAAAGATTTTTTGCCCGATGAATAAAGATAATAGAGTTTGCATCCTAAAGTAAATAGTGCACCATGCAAAAGACTCACAGGCAAAAGAATCAAAAATGAAATATAAAACATAGGCATTATTCCCAATCCTTCTCCCGGAACAACAGATAGAAAATCTTTAAAAATTCGTATTGCATATATTGCCGCAATGAAAAACAATGAAAACAGAACCGTTACCAGTATAAAAAGCCCAAGCTTTCGATTTGCCTGCGAAATTTTCCTGCCCAGAAAATAAGCACCTGCAGACTCCAGTAAAAGCCAGTTTGCCAATATTACTCCAATTGAAAGCTCATTACCGTGAAAAGCTACCATAAGCTCCCTCAACAGAACTATCTCGGCCACAAGTCCGCTAAATCCCATTAAAATAACAGCGTATATTAGCTTCTTTTTCATTTGTATAAAATGTGTTTAATGTGCTGATCTATAATAATTTTGTAACGGGCAACGAGTGACGAGATGTCAACTATTAACTGATTACCGATTACTATATATTTACAAATATAATGTCATTATTCATATTCTTTTATCTACGCTTAGTTGATGAGGGTTTCATCTATGTTTTAGTAGATTATCAGGTGCTTCTTTTCACTTTCAGTGAAAAAAACAACAATTATTTCAACAATTAATAATAGCTTTCAGAATTTATATCACTATGTTTTTAAGCTTTACATCTATCACTTCCATATGCCGGGGACCATATGTCCGCATGAATCACATTTACCGTTACTTATGTTAATTTCCCTGACGTTAAAATGTACTCGCCTTATAAGTATTTCGCCACACTGCGGGCAAAAGGTAGAATTATAATCATGGCCCGGGACGTTACCCAATGTGACATATTGCAAGCCGGTTTGCTGAGCTGTAGAATACGCCCGCTCAAGTGTATCAATAGGAGTAGGGGACAAGTTAGTCAATTTGTAGTTTGGAAAAAACCTGGAAAAGTGCAATGGTACTTCAGGTGATAATTCATCCCTTATCCACTCACACATAGTTTTAATTTCATGTGTAGAATCATTTATTGTAGGTATTACTAAATTAACGATCTCAAGCCAAACACCCTTTTCTTTGATCGCTTTTAAGGTTTTTAGAACAGGCTCCAGTTCTGCTGAAGAATTCTCGTAAGCAGTTCTGGAAAACCCCTTTAAATCAATTGTAACAGCATCTGTATAGTCCAAAAGCTCTTTTAAGGGTTCCGGCTTTATATAGCCATTTGAATGCCACAAGATCCTTAAATCAACTTTTTTGGCCAGTTTTGCAATATCCAGTACATATTCATAAAATACTGTTGGCTCATTATAGGTAAACGATATCGTAGGAACTTCTAATTTTAATGAATTTTGGATAATATCCTGGGGGGTGTATTGATGATAACGGCCTATTTCTTCAATCGACCGCTGTGAAAGGTGCCAATTATGGCAATGCAAACAACGAAAATTACATCCTGCCGTTCCAATGCATAAAATATTACTGCCGGGCAACATATGGTGCTGAGGCTCCTTTTCTATAGGATCTATATTTACTGCCGATGGCTTCCCATAAACCACATTATAAAGCTTCCCTTGGTCATTTTCACGGTTTTTGCAAAAACCGCGACGACCATTGCTTATTGTACACTCACGGTAGCAAAGGTCACATCGCACCCTGCCTCTTCCAAGACTGGTATAGTACATAGCTTCTCTGTTTGGAATGTTTGAAGAACTGTTACCCGAAAAAGAAGATAATGATGGAGCAAAAAATGAACCGGTAAAATACGATTTACCACTCCTTAACAGCATATGCCACAAAGAATATCCAAATGTAAATATAGCAGCAATTCCTATCAAAGCTTTCCGGAAAAAATCACGACGACTGGTTGTTTTCATCATAATAGTTGAATCGATTCTTTTAATAGAAAATATCTGTCTTAAGCCGCAGATTGTGTGATGGTTAGATTTTTTAAAATAACTACCCAATACACACTCGTCAAAAGATGAATATTATTATTATCATCTAAAAATATAATTTTTTCAGGAATTTATTAATAGCATTTAATAATATTTCACATTTTTTCCCAGATACCTTCAATTTTGTAACCGCAAAACCTGCATTTTCCTTTTTTCCAGTTCATTGGCCAAAACAGATAGGTGCGACCTGTGTATCAACCTCTCTTTACATTTCGGGCAAAATGTAGAACAATGCTTATGACCCGGAACACTACCTATATAAACATACTTCAAGCCTGCATTAAATGCTATGTTTAGTACTGTATCAAGTGTTTTTACAGGGGTTGGAGAAAGGTTTGACAATTTATAAGTAGGACTGAATCTGTTAAAATGTAAAGGAACTTCAAAAAACTACCAGATACCATGTATTCTGTATCCGCAGAATTGACAATTACCATTTTGCAGGTTGTTGCTCAAAACCGAAAAATGTGTTCGGTGTATCAAACGCTCCCGGCATTCAGGGCAATATGTTGAGTTGTGTTTATGCCCGGGTACATTACCTATGTACACATATTTTAAGCCTGCTGCAAAAGCAATCTTAACAGCTTCTTCCAAAGTACTTACTGGCGTTGAAGGCAAGTTGGTTAATTTGTAAGTTGGCGAAAACCTGCTAAAGTGTATTGGTGTATTACTGCCTAACGATTTGTTTATCCACTCACACATATTTCTTATTTCATCACTGTCATCATTGAGAGTAGGAACAATAAGATTAACCATTTCAAAAAACTTATTTTCTTCTTTTAGTACCTTCAGGGTTTCTAAAACAGGTTTCAACCTTGCTGATGAAATATCCCTGTAAAAATTCTCATTGAAAGCTTTAAGATCAATTTTTACTGCATCAAGGTAAGGAATCAGCTTGCGCAACGGCTCTGAATTTATAAAACCGTTGGAAACAATACTCGTTTTTAATCCTCTCCTTTTAGCAATTCGACTAATATCATACATATATTCATAAAAAATAGTGGGCTCGGTATATGTGAAAGAAACAGACTTAACACCACGCCTTATAGCTTCATTAACTATATCTTCTGCAGACATATCATGTTCTCTAAGTTGACCCGGAGAACTCTGCGATATTTGCCAGTTGTGACAATATTTACACCTGAGATTACATCCCACCGTGGCCAAACAAAGCCTTCTATGACCAGGTATGAAATGATAAAGAGGTGCCTTTTCTATCGGACCTATATCGACTGTGCATGGCCTGCCATATACCATACTATACAATTTGCCCGAATTATTCTTTCTTACACGGCAAAACCCGGATTCGCTTTCTGCAATAGTACACCTGTGAGGGCAGAGCTGGCAACTTACTACATTGTTGGCAAGCTTCTGGTAAAACATAGCCTCCTTTCCCGATGGATTGTTTTTATAACTATTAAGAAAAGATGTAGCCGAAGGTGAGGAAAACAAGCCTGAAATGAAGTCTTCATTACCCTTAAGCAATAAAAAACCCACAGAAAACATGGCAGTGCTTCCGAGGACTGCCTTTTTTAAAAACTCCCTGCGGCTTGAATTATCCATAAAAAAACTTTTGTTTTTACATAAAAGCATCAAATGCAAGAAATAGCCAACAAAGCCGTCTGGCATCTAACCAATCGCCTATAACAAATATAAGAAAAATAGGAATTTATATAAAGAAAGTACAGTCATGATTTGACTAAAACCGCTCTAATTTGGAAAAGAAAAAATCAGCTTCTTTTTCAGCGTTTTCATCACTGTCAGAGCCATGTACAGCATTTGCCTGAACATTGGAACCAAACAATTTCCTTATGGTTCCTACATTTGCTTCATTAGGATTTGTTGAGCCAATCAACTGCCTGAAACTATTTACGGCATCATCTTTTTCAAGAATAGCAACAACTATTGGCCCGGATGACATAAACCTGCACAATTTGTTGTAAAAGGCTTTATCCTTGTGTATTTCATAAAATGCACGTGCCTGGTCAATGGTTAATTGAACATACTTCATGGCAACTATCCTGAAACAAGCTTGGTTTATATGTGCTAGGATAGGACCTACATAACCGTTCTTAACTGCAAATGGCTTAATAATAGTCAATGTATATTTACCCTTCTTAACTTCCATATCAGGCTTGCCGATAGCCATAGCATCTGAAAGCTTTTCTTTGGCAGGTTTTTTAGTTGTATCCATAAAGCCTTATTTTAAATAAATAAAACAAATAATATTTACTTGCTTTAAATTTAAGGGTTTTTAATAAATTTAAAATCTATAATGAGCATATTTTTATACTTTTGTGGATAACTTTTAAATAAAAATGAGATTGGAAGAGAACAAAGTAAATAAAGCAGCAAAAATCCTTAAAAAAAAAAAAAAATTGTCATTAAAACACATGTAAATCCTGATGGTGATGCTATTGGATCTTCATTAGCATTATATAAATTTCTAAAACTTTCCGGTAATAAAAATGTAACCGCTATCACACCAAATGATTATGCCTCTTTTCTTAAATGGATGCCCGGAAATGATGAAATTATGATTGCAGAAAAAAATCCTGATGTGGCCGCAAACACAATAACTGAAGCTGATTTGATCTTTTGTCTTGACTATAATGATATTGAACGGACCGAAAACTTAAAGCAACCTTTAAAAAATTCAAAAGCAATAACTGTTTTAATAGATCATCATCCTCAACCCGGAAAAGGGTTCGATATCGTATTTTCTTATATCAACACTTCATCCACCGCTGAAATTGTTTTTAAATTAATCAAAGCCATTGATAAAGACAAGCTAAATAAGGATATTGCTGCTTGTTTGTTTGCCGGTATTATGACTGATACGGGTTCTTTTAGCTATGGATGCAACAACCCTGAAACATTTACTATTTGTGCCGAACTTATTAGAACCGGTATTAATGCTGAAAATATTCACAGATTGGTATATGATACATATTCCGTCAGCCGTATGAAACTGTTGGGTTATTGCCTTAATGAAAAGCTTACTGTACTCCCGGAATTCAATTCTGCATATATTTGCCTTACAAAAAAAGAGCTTGAAAAATTTGACCATCAGGAAGGAGATACTGAAGGAGTGGTAAACTATGCCTTAAGTATACGTAATATTGATCTCGCTGCGTTATTTATTGAGAAGGACGATCATGTGAAAATATCTCTCCGCTCAATAGGAGATGTTAATGTTAATGATTTTGCCAGGGAGTTTTTTAATGGTGGTGGCCATGTCAACGCCGCGGGTGGTAAATACTTAAAGACTATTTCATCGGCTGTAGAATATTTTGAATCTGCACTGGCTAAATTTCGTAAATTTGAGAATAGTCAAACATTAAAACCATGATTAAATTAAAAACGAAATACATATTTACTTTTTGTTTAGTTTTGATCCTGGCAGCTTGCAAAAATGACAACGCACAGGATGAAGACAGGTTGTCTGACAGGCAAAGAGTACGACAAGCCCTTGAAGCTAGCAATATAGAGCTTTTATCTATCGAAGACCAGGAGATTGAAGACTTTATAAATAGACATGGACTGGAAACAAAAGAAACCGGGTCAGGATTGCGTTATCAAATCTTAGAACATGGTAACGGCATCAAAGCAGAAAAAGATATGATAGCGGTAATTAATTACCGGATAAGGTTATTAACGGGAGATGTTATTTACAGTTCAGACAAAGAAGATCCTAAAAATTTCCGAATTGGGCGTGGAGGTGTGGAAAGCGGACTCGAAGAAGGAATACTTTTACTCAGCAAAGGAGACAAAGCTATCTTTATCATGCCCGCACACCTGGCCCACGGTGTACCAGGAGATGGAGTAAAAATACCGAAAAGAGCAGCAATAGTTTATGATATTGAATTAATCGATTTAAAATAACCTAAAAAAAATAATTTAAAATGAAAAAACTTATTAGAATTATTCCAATCACAATTATTATCCTGCTAATTACTGTATCATGTAAACAAGAATATTCTGGCTATGATAAAACCGATAGCGGCTTATATTACAAATTTCACACAAATATTGATGATGAAAAGCCTGTGCCGGGACATATCCTACAACTTCATTTAAGGTACAGTACAGAAGATTCCCTGCTTTTTGATGATAGCGAGATGAGTCCTGCACCTATTGATATTTTACTTAACGAACCATTGTTCGAGGGTGATATCAATGAAGGTTTTGCCATGATGTCTAAAGGTGATAGTGCTTCTTTCATCGTTGATGCAGAATCATTCTTCACTTATACGGCAAATGCACCGGTTCCTGAATTTATTGAGCCGGAAAGTAAGCTGTTCTTCGATATTAAATTGGTAGACTTTATGACTGAAGAAGAATATGTCAAAGAACAGGAGAGACTTACTGAAGAGATTATGGAACAAAGCGCAGAACTTGCCAGGATAGAAGATGAAAAATTAGAGGACTATCTTGAAGAAGAAGATATTACAACAAAACCCCTTGAAAGTGGTCTTATTTACATCGAAAAAGAAAAAGGAACCGGACAACCTGTTAACCCTGGAAATACCGTTAAAGTACACTACGAAGGAAAATTAATTGATGGAACGGTTTTCGACTCATCAAAAAAAGTAGGAGAACCTATTGAATTTGTCGTTGGAAGAGGACAAGTAATCAGCGGTTGGGATGAAGGTGTTTCAATGATGAATGTTGGAGGTAAAGCAAGGTTTATTATACCTTCTCACCTTGCATATGGTGAACGAGGCGTGCAGCATGTCATTCCTCCTTTTTCTACTCTGATATTTGATTTGGAAGTTGTTGATATAGTAGAAGTGGAATAAAGTTGTTGAATTTTAATTTCTTACAATTAGATTGATTTTCCGGCGCAGCCCTGGTGAATACGTATCATTTTTTTAATGACAGTTTTATGATGAAAAAGACATCTGTTTTAGCAATTATTGTGTTTAGTTTTTTGTATCATGGATGTTCTGTAATTGAACAAGCCACAAAAGTTGATTATGATGAAACTTCATCCGGACTGAAATACAGAAAAATTAAACAGGGTGAGAAAGAAACACCGAAAAAGGGTGATCTGATTACCATACATTATATTGCGAAAATTGAAGACGGCAAAGTGTTTGATGATACCTATAAGCGTGAAAGTCCATTAACCTTCAGGCTGGGAAGGGGACATGTTATTAAAGGTTGGGAAGAAGGAATTTTACTTATGTCAAAAGGAGAAAAAGCAGAATTTGTCGTTCCACCAGAACTGGCATACGGAGAAAAAGGAACTGATAATGTGCCTCCAAGCTCTACTGTGATATTCCAAATAGAATTAATTGATATAGAGAAACCTGAAGAACCTTTTAAACCCGACCCCGAAGTTTTCACTTCAACACCCGAGGGTGTAAAATATACCATAAATGAACGGGGAAAAGGACCTGAAATAGAAAAGGGTATGTATGTGAATGTTCATTACAGGGGATACTTTGAGGACGGCGAAGTATTTGATGATTCATATGAAAGAGATAAGCCTTTTAAGTTTTTGGTAGGAGAGGGGATGGTTATTAAAGGTTGGGATATAGCTTTTACCAAGCTTCGTAAAGGTGATAAAGCTACCTTGTGGGTGCCTTATCAGTTGGCATACGGAAAAACCGGCAGAGGCCCTATACCCCCGGAGACAAATATTATGTTTGATGTAAATATCATTGATGTTGTAAAACCAAAAAAACCTAAACCCTTTGTTACTGAAGGAAAAGACACCCTGGAAACACTGTCGGGAATAAAATATATTATCGTTGAAGAAGGCTCTGATGATATTAAACCTGAAGAAAACGATGTGGTTGTAATACATTATACCGGCTACTTGCAAGATGGTGAGATTTTTGACTCATCTGTAAAAAGAAACCAGCCTTTTAAATTTGTTGTAGGAAGCCATCAGGTCATTCCGGGCTGGGACAAAGCTATAAGACTGGTGGGCAAGGGAAGTAAAGCACGGTTTATTATACCTCCAGACCAGGCATATGGTGATAGACAAGTAGGTGATATCCCGCCTTCTTCTACCTTAATATTTGATGTAGAATTAATTGATATAAATAATTAACTTTTAATTAGTATGGAATTATTACAAGTAGTTTGGCAAGCTGATCCAGAGATATTTAGCATAGGGCCCTTGTCAATAAGATGGTATGGGCTTTTTTGGGCATTATCCTTTTATATTGGATATGAGATCATTAGCCGTATGTATAAAAGAGATGGCGTAGCAAGGCAAGAGGTTGACAAACTATTTATTTATATGGCAATCGGTAGTATTGTTGGTGCAAGGCTCGGACATTGTTTCTTTTACGACTTCAATTATTACATTAGCAATCCATTTGAAATACTGATGATCTGGCAGGGTGGACTTGCCAGTCATGGAGGTGCTATAGGCATCGTACTTGCATTGTATTACTTCAGAAAAAAAGTTTCCAGCAAATCTTACCTGTGGGTGCTTGACAGAGTTGTTATTCCAGTCTCATTAGCCGCTTTCTTTATAAGAATGGGTAACCTTATGAATTCAGAAATATACGGACACGAAACATCCCTTCCATGGGGTTTTATCTTCTTACTACGTGGTGAAGAAGTCGCCAAACACCCTACACAAATTTATGAAGGGCTTGGTTACATTATCTTATTTGCCTCATTATTGATCCTGTATATTAAAAAAGGTAAAAAGCTGCCGGATGGATTCCTGACAGGGATATTCGCCATTTCAATGTTTGTTATAAGATTCTTAATTGAGTTTGTTAAAGAGGTACAGTCTCCTTTTGAAGAAGGAATGTTGCTTAATATGGGACAAATACTAAGTATTCCGGCTATAATTGCAGGTGTATTGATACTGATGTATTCTTTAAAAAATAAGAAAAAAGAAACCGGAGGATAATAAAGTTCAAAGCTCAAAACCCAAAATTCAAAATAAGCTCAAAACTCAAAGCTCAAAAAAACAGTAAAGATTTAAACATTATTAAGTTTTGGGATTTTTAATTTATTTTGATCTTGGGATTTTGGATTTGGGATTTGCATGTAGCTTGTTTGTTTACATTGACAACATTCTTTATTAAGCAAAAATAAGAAACACAGTGTTTTTTTTATT
>SLSZ01000050.1 GCA_007130125.1 Bacteroidales bacterium | reverse complement strand
TTATTAAATAACAAGAAAGATTAAAAAATCATACTAATCAAAAACCAAAACAAATGCAAGAAAAAAAAGAAGACAGCTATTCAAATGAAGAGCAGAAAAATAAAAATATTTTTTTGAGTTTTATTAAAAAACACATTGTTGTTTTAGTGCTTGTACTTATTATAATCGGGGTGTTTCTTTACTCGATGATAAGGGTGAATATGCTTGAAAGAGCACATGAAAAACAAACTGACGAATTAATATCAGAGTATAATGTTAAAATTGACAGTCTTACCATTTCTAACATGAAATTAACTGCCAGGGTTTTTACCTGGGCTATACGTAGTGAAATGATCAGGGAAAACAGGGAGGAAGTATATCATTTTTTCAGCAACTTTATCAAAGAGCCCAAAGTAACAAATATACAACTTATTGACCCTGATAGCTTTGAAGTTATGTTATCTACCGATAAAAAAGACGAAGGTGTTGTTGTGGAAAACAAGGACTTGTATGACATTGATGAACTGTTCATTAAGACCGACCCAGCCTCCGTAAAATTTATTAACCCGGTAATGGGGCTGGACAGAAAGTTAGGTATATTAGTTATTAAAATGGATAGGTAATCAAAACTCCACCTCTAATTCAAGTTTTTTGTCATCCCGTATAAGGGTAACAGTAACCACATCCCCTTCTTCAAAGTTTTGCAGGGCACGCATGTATGAATGAATTTCTTCAATTTCATATTCATTTAGTGCGATAATAATATCCCCATCCAGCAATCCTCCTTCATGAGCAGGCCGACCCTCAACAATTTTGTGAATTTTGAGGCCTGTGCCGTCAAAAGCATGATCAGGCATTAAGCCCATTGTTACTCCGTCTGTTCTTCTTCTTCGTGACCTGTCAACAGGTGTTTCGGTAAATTCAAGCTTTTCTGATTCATCAAGCTTCTCCATCATTTCCCAGGCAAACTGCAAAATTTGTTTCTGGCCTTCATAATTGATTTTCTCGTGAACATCCCCTATATCGTGGTAATCATCATGAATGCCCGTAAAAAAGAATATAACAGGAATATCCTGCATGTAAAAAGAAGTATGGTCAGAACCGCCAACACCTGATTGCACCATCCTGATGTTAAAATCTTCAGGCTGGGTTTCTGTTATGATGCTCTCCCATGAAGGACTGGTGCCAGTTCCTATTAGTATAAGGTTGTTGTCCTCCATTCTGCCAATCATATCAAAATTAAACATGTAGTTAATTCGCTCCATATCGTAGGCATCGCTTTCAACAAAATGCCGGCTCCCTAGCAACCCTTTTTCTTCAGCTGAAAATGTAATGAATAGATAATTACTACCTGTCCAGTCCTGGTTAGATATATACCTTGCTGTTTCAAGCACTCCTGCAACACCACTGGCATTATCATCAGCACCGGGATGTATTTCAGGATCTCCTGTATGCCTTGAAGTACGTCCACCATAGCCAAGATGATCATGGTGGGCTCCAACAACTACCGTTCTCTCGGCACCATTATCTAAATAAGCTGCAACATTCTTGCCTGTATACTGTTCGCTTTCTAATTCAACTGTATAGGTCAGTTCAGCATCAAACCCTTCTCTTTCCAAATGTTCATAAACATTATAACCTGCAAAAGCAATGGGAATATCCCAACGTTGAGTACGTCTTCTTAAACTAATAGTAGGATCATTGTCAGGATTATGGGAGTTGACAAATATAATACCGGACGAACCCTTCTCCATTGCAGTTTCTATCCTGGTATGTATAGCTTCATCAACAGAAACATCCAGTTTCTCATAAAGAGAATCAGGGAGATAGTATTCCATGACATAAATTTTCTCATCAAGATGTTCTTTCTCTTTATAGTCATTCCATTCCAGTGTATCATTTTTATAACCATAGGATAAATAAACAACCTCCTGAGCAACAGAGGCATCACCGGATTCTACCATCGGGAAGAAGCTTTCACCGGCATTATATTCTGTGTCATTAATTTTAAGCATAACCATTTCTGTATACACCCATTCTCCGTGAAATTCAAAGCTTTGAATATACAAACCGCCGAATAGCGGTTGAAGATCAATTTCTTCAAACCTTTGCTTTATATAGCTTACAGTCTTTTCTTCACCGGGAGTACCTGCCTCACGACCCTCCAACTCATCAGAAGCCAGGGTAGAAATATCTTTTTGCAGCCTTTCAACAATACTGCTTACGGAAAAATCATATGAAACCGGTTGTGAAACAAGAGTATTTGCAAAAAACAGAGCAAAAACAACAGACAAGAGTTTTATTTTAACAGCCATGATATTTTATTTTAAAAAAAACATGTTAAATCAAAAAAAAATTACTTAATACATACCGTATGGTCTTTCTGGAATATAAATTATAAAGCTTGCAAAAATGTTAAGAAAGCTTCAACTATTTGACAATTCAAATCATTATTGGTTTAATTATGCAGTAAATAAACCAATTTATAACTATAACAGATATCTGCAAATTTTGTTGTAATAATCAATACAAGCAAGTAACTGTTGCATTATAAATCCCTGCAGGTTTTTAAACCTCCAGGGATTTATAACTTTATTTATCCTTTAGTGATAATAGTGCAGACAACAACTTACAAGCCCAAAACATCCGGGCCTTGCTCAAACACTATATCAACAGGTATATTAGCTGCATTGATCCTGTCGAGGTCTTCCTGCAACTGATCTTTAATGATGCCTTCTTCTTCAACCAATTTCTTGGCAGCCTCATAGTCGCCATCTCCCTGGATAACAAGTACCTGTTGTACTGATGAAGT
>SLSZ01000175.1 GCA_007130125.1 Bacteroidales bacterium | reverse complement strand
TTCATATATTAACCAATTGCTGTATAAATAAATTTTAAAAATATTGAATTTTAAAGATCTTTTTTTACACGTGGTCTTTGCGATTTTTGCGTGTACTCGTTTTGCGCCTTTTGCGAGGAATAAAAAAACATATAGCACCTCAAAAAAAATAATTACACTAAAAAATTGCTGATTTTTATTTGCAATTTACAGTATTATTGAACTTTTTTGTGTGCCTTCTTTTTTTACCTTTGTGTAACTACCGTTTTTACATAAACAAAGAAAAGAACAATCAAACATAACAAACCATGCAAGTTTCATTCAACAACAAAAAAATTAATTACGAAGATTCCGGCAAGGGGCATGTTTTAGTATTATTACATGGTTTCACTGAAACCCTTAACATGTGGAATGAATTTTCGAAAAAACTCTCCGCGCAATTCAGGGTTGTTTGTATTGACCTGCCCGGTCATGGCAAAAGTGAATGTGTTGATGATGTTCATAGCATGGAGCTTATGGCAGATGCAGTAAAAACAGTGCTGGACAAGTTAAATATCAACAAAGCTGTAGTTGTAGGACATTCAATGGGCGGCTATGTTGCACTGTCTTTTGCCAGGAAATACGAACACGTGCTTAAAGGCCTAGGGCTGTTTCACAGCAGCGCCAACTCCGACAGTGAACAGGCTAAAGAAGGAAGAATGAGAGCTGTTGAAGTGATCAAAAAAAACCATGTTGATTTTCTGCTAAACTTTATTCCAGATCTTTTTGCCCCGGAAAACCGGGACGTTTTTAAAAAAGAAATTGAGGTTTTATTGACAGAAGCCAGGAAGATCCCTGTAGAAGGAATAATTGCCGCACTGATGGGCATGAAAGACAGACCTGATTCTAATGATATTTTAGAGAACGCTGAATATCCTGTTATGTTTATTGCAGGACACAAAGACACACGTATTCCTGTAAAAGACGTACTTGCACAGCTTGCTTTACCAAAAACCGCATATTCATTGTTGCTCAAGAAAACCGGCCATATGGGTTATATAGAAGAAAGATCAACAACTTTGAATTTTTTAGAAACATTTGTAAAAGGCTGCTTTAGCAGAAACAAAGATTAGTGACAACCGGACTGTTTTGTTTCACCGGCACAGCAATTCATTAGTAAGATATTATTTCTTTTTTATACATCTTACCGAAAAAGCCGTCCGGATATCAATATAATTTCTGTCTACATAACCATAATCATAATATATCACTCTAAACCAGGCATAGCTCGGTGATTGCCGCGTTGCAGTCCACCAATAACCATCATGCCCTAAACTTCCAAAAGTCAACTCTATCTTAAAAACCCCGGCCGGTAAAGCAGAAAACCCAAAGTCATCAGTACCATAATGTTTATCATGAGAATTCCACCTTGGGTGATTAAAAGTACTGCATACTCCGCCTAAAGGAGACTCCGGCTGACGACAGGATTTTAAGCTGTTACCAATGTTTTTGGCTGTAATGTTGTCGTAAGTGGATATAATTGTATCTGTTAGTTTTGACCATTCCTTATCAGTAGGAACCCTCCACCCATCAGGGCAAAGCCCTCTTTCATCATTCACGGCATGCCAATTATACAGCTTCCCGTAAGCATCTATCATTTTTGCTTTTGACTTAATATTATAAATTTTCTCATGAGGATATACTATATAGGCCCCATTCATATCTATTGTCCAATCCGAATCCTTATGTTTGAAAGGTATGCTGTCGCCATTGGCATACCTTGATGTGCGCAAATTTTCAGCCATCCACTCCTGGCCACCAATAACAACTGTATTGTAAACATTGCCATCAATATCTGTTACTGTTCCGGTATCAGGCTCAGTAATTTCTTGCGAATTTGCAGTGATGCCGGCAAAAAGAAAAGGCAATATAAACGCATAATAACTAACTGTTTTCATCTTTTTTTGAGGTTTTTGGGTTGTTTTGAAGTCAAAAATATAAAAAACTGCAATACAGATGATGTTTTTAATGATATTATTTTTTAGACCAAAATCACTTATCTCCTGCTAAATTACAACCGCAAAGATTACACGTTTACATAATATTTATCAACATAAAACATCATTAAAAAAAACATTCAAACAACACTTTACACCCGAAAAGATAAAACTCCGGGTCATTAATAGCCTTATAGTATTCTAAACGCTTCCTTGGTTAATCTTTTTTTAGTTTTTTGTTAAAAAACTTTTTCTTGATACTCTATGATTTTTTATATAATTTTATTTTCGTTTAAAAACACAAGTATTTAAACAAAAAGGTTTATGTTTAATTAAAACCATCACAGCTATGTCAACAAACAAGATCACAGAACTTTTGGGAAATAAGGCGGATTACTATTTAAACCATGTAAGTAAAACCATAGAAAAAGATAAGCTTTATGCGCCCGGCCCGGATTTTATAGAACGGGTTGTTACCAACACAAACCGCAATCCAAAAGTGCTACGCAGCTTACAACAGATTTTTAATCACGGTAGATTGGCGGGCACAGGATACGTCTCTATTTTACCTGTTGACCAGGGAATTGAACATTCCGCCGGTGCTTCATTTGCTCCAAACCCCATATATTTTGATCCTGAAAGCATTGTAAAACTAGCCATTGAGGGAGGCGCAAATGCCGTTGCATCTACCTTTGGTGTGCTTGCTGCAGTTTCACGCAAATATGCACACCGAATACCGTTTATAGTAAAGCTAAACCACAATGAGCTGCTAACATACCCCAACAAATACGATCAAATTATGTTCGGCTCTGTTGAAGAAGCCTGGAACCTGGGAGC
>SLSZ01000048.1 GCA_007130125.1 Bacteroidales bacterium | reverse complement strand
TACATGTTAAAGAGTTTAAGGTATTGTGCAAATCTTTGCGTCCGTTACCGATTGTTAAAGAAAAAGATGGTACAACTTATGATGCTTTTACTGATCCGGAACAGCGTTATCGCCAGCGGTATGTTGATTTGATTGTAAATCCACAGGTGCGTGAGGTCTTTAAGCAGCGTGCAGTTATGATAAAAAGCATAAGGACTTTTCTTGAGGGTCTTGGTTACCTGGAAGTTGAAACACCGGTTTTACAGCCTGTTTATGGCGGTGCTGCTGCCAAACCGTTTAAGACACACCACAACAAACTTGACACAACCCTGTATCTTAGAATTGCAAATGAGTTGTATTTGAAAAGACTTATAGTAGGCGGCTATGACGGTGTTTTTGAATTTGCCAAAGATTTTCGCAATGAGGGTATGAGCCGCTTCCATAATCCTGAGTTTACCCAAATGGAGATGTATGTCGCTTATAAAGACTACAACTGGATGATGGATGTTTTTGAGCAGATGATCGAAAAAGTAGCATTAGATATGCATGGTACTACCGCTATTGAAGTTGGCGATAAAACAATTGACTTTAAAAGGCCATGGAAGAGATATACTATGTATGAGGCTATTGAGCATTTTACAGGTGAAGATATTTCCGGGATGGATGAAGAGCAGTTGCGAGGTTTGGCTAATAAGCTGGGTGTTGAAATTGATAAAACCATGGGTAGGGGGAAGATCATAGATGAGATTTTTGGAGAAAAATGCGAGCCTGAATTGATTCAGCCTACATTTATTACGGATTATCCCATTGAGATGTCGCCACTGGCCAAAAAACATCGCTCTAAGCCGGGGTTGGTTGAACGCTTTGAAGCAATTTGTAACGGCAAAGAGATATGCAATGCTTTTTCGGAACTTAACGATCCGGTTGACCAAAGAAAACGGTTTGAAGACCAGTTGGAGCTTGGCAAAAGAGGTGACGAAGAGGCTATGGTACTGGATGAAGATTTTCTAAAATCTGTTGAATTTGGAATGCCCCCCACAGCAGGCCTGGGAGTGGGAATTGACAGGCTGGCTATGATCATGACCAACAGCAACTCTATTCAGGATGTGATCTTTTTCCCACAAATGCGACCTGAAAAGAAAAGTGCAGACCAGGACCAAACGCATGAAAGCTTTGAGAATGCGGGAATATCAAAGCAATGGGCTGAGCTCCTGGTTAAGGCAGGATACAATTCAGCAGAAGATTTAAAAGATGAAAACCCAAATAAAATATTTAATACGTTGTGCGGCCTGAGAAAAAAAATGAAGCTTGAAATTGCAGCTCCGAAGAAAGAAGAGGTGGAAAACTGGATATCAAATATCAGTAAGTGACAAAATTATGAAGTAATTGGCTGCTAATAATAATTTAATACTATAATATTTTTATGCCTGTTTTAGGTTCAATAATCAAAAGAGCGATAAAATTACGAGGCAAGATGCCCGTAATATTTAAGATTAAGGATCCTTATGCTATACAAAAAAGGGAGTTGAAAAAGCTTTTAAAAAAGGCTGCCAATACTTCATTTGGTGAGTATTATGGGTTTTCTGAGATATTAAAAAACCCTAACCCAATAAAGGAGTTTAAGGATCGTGTTCCAATACATGATTATAATATGATATTCAGAAACTGGTGGTATCGCACACTTAACGGAGAGCCTTATGTTTGCTGGCCGGGTAGGGTTAAGTATTTTGCACTAAGTTCCGGAACTTCTGAAGCATCAAGCAAACAGATCCCAATAACTAATGACATGCTCAAAGCGATTAAAAAAACATCTGTTAACCAGATATTTTCGTTGGCACGTTACGATTTTTCTCGTGGATTTTATGAAAAAGGGATATTGATGCTGGGAGGCAGCACTCATCTAAATTATAACGGAACTTATTATGAGGGAGATTTGTCTGGTATAACTGCTAAAAACATACCTTTTTGGTTTCAGCATTTTTATAAACCCGGCAAACGGATAGCCAAAGAACGTGACTGGCCTACAAAACTTGATGAAATTGTCAAAAAAGCAAAGTCATGGGATATAGGTGTTATTTGTGGAGTGCCTGCCTGGTGGCAGATACTTATTGAAAAAATAATTGACCATTATCAAGTAGAAAACATACATGAAATATGGCCTAACCTAAGCATTTTTGTTCATGGAGGTGTTTCTTTTGGACCTTATAAAAAAGGGTTTGAAAAGCTCCTGGCAAGGCCTTTAACCTATATTGAAACTTACCTGGCCTCAGAAGGCTTTATTGCTTATCAAAATCGCCCTAATTCAAGCAGCATGCAATTGGTGCTTAACAATTGGATATTTATGGAGTTTATTCCATTTAATGAAAAAAACTTTGATTATGAAGGTAATTTGAAGCCTAAGGCCGAAACTTTAACTATTAATGAAGTTGAAAAAGATGTTGATTATGCACTTCTGATAAGCACAAATGCAGGTGCCTGGAGATACTTAATAGGCGATATGATCAAATTTACATCCCTTGAGCTTAATGAAATTGTTATAACAGGGCGCACAAAACATTTTCTTAATCTTTGTGGCGAACACCTCTCGCAGGAAAATATGAATATGGCAATTAAAAGAGTTGAGGACCAGCTTAATATTGAAGTAAGAGAGTTTACCGTTGCAGGAATTAAGCATAATTCAATGTTTGCTCATAAATGGTATGTTGGAACCGATAATAAAGTTGATCCGGATGTGTTAAGGTCAAAAATTGACGAAAACCTTAAGATTTTAAACGACGACTATCGGGTTGAAAGAATAGCTGCAATAAAAGATGTTTTTGTGGAAATCCTTCCAT
>SLSZ01000233.1 GCA_007130125.1 Bacteroidales bacterium | reverse complement strand
GTCAGTTCGATAGTATCTATTCCGCCAAGTGGTACAATATGATGTTTGACAAGATAGGGATAGAAGAACCGGAAGAAGGAGACACTGCTTTGCCGGATGAGTTGATGGATATAATGCTGAAGCATAAAGCAGATTATACCAATACTTTTACGGGGCTTTTTTTGGATAACCTGTTGGATGATAATCCCGGTTTCAAAGAGGCTCTAAAGCCCTGGAAAAAGAAGTGGTTAAAGAGGCTTGATAAAAACAAAGGAGGCCCGGAATATGCCAGATCCATAATGAAAAAGACTAATCCTGTTTTAATACCCAGGAATGTGCATGTTGAAGAAGCCCTGGAATTAGCAGATAAAGGGGATTTAGCTAAACTATATAAGCTTTTAAATGCCCTTAAAAAGCCTTATGAATATAGTGATGCATGCAGTGATCTGCTTTTCACTGACTTGAAATTTGATGAAAAATATCAAACTTTTTGTGGCACTTAATTGGTGATCAAGTTACTACCTTATCTTATCAAAGCCCTGGCCATAAACGCCCATAACTTTGGCTACTGAAATAAATGCATCGGGATCAATCTCTTTAATTGTTTGAAACACTTTTGATGTTTCATAACGTTTGGCTACCACCACAAGTACAGCAACGTCTTTTTTTGTGTACCAGCCTTTACCGTTGAGAAGTGTAATGCCTCTGCCAATATTATTGGCAATGTGCTCGGCAATTTCGTCATGCTTTTTGGAGAAAATAAAAAGCTGTACACTTTGCCGGTGCCCCATCAAAAACATATCAATGGAATATGATGCCACACCAAGCATTACATAGCCATAAACAATAGTTTCGATCGAGCGGAAAATCAAGTATGATGATGCAATTATTATAACATCAAACAGCAGAATTATTTTACCATGACTGATATTGCGGTATTTGTTGATAATAACTGCCAGTATCTCTGTGCCACCGGTACTGCCGCCACGGGTAAAAACCAAGCCTATTGATGCGCCTGCCAGTATACCTCCTATTATAGCTGACATAAAGCGGTCATCTACAACAGGCTCTGTAATATGATATTGTAATAATCCCAGGAAAAATGATAAAACTACAATACCATATATAGTGCGTATACCAAAGCCAAAGCCTATGCTTTTTATTCCAAATATTAATAATAATGCATTTATAACAAGCAGTGTTACTCCAACAGGAATGCCGGTCGAATAAAATAATAATGCTCCTATACCGGTTACTCCTCCTCCAACAATATTTGAAGGTAATATAAAGGCTGTCCATGCCAGGGCATTGATGAACAAACCAACGGTTATAACGGAGTAAGTTTTTAGTGAATTAAGTACCTGCTCTTTTCTTGATGCCTTCTTCATTATTTTTTGTTTTATGATAAATTAAACAAAGCGCAAAGGTAAATTTTAATTTTATTTTTTTATAACCGGTAAAAGGAAAAATTGTTGTTTATGAGTCCTGATTGTTATTTAAAATATTGTATCTTTGCACCCTCAAAATAATAACTATTTACTAATCAATAATTTGGGGTACAATTGCAGTATTCCTTAATATTAAAATTTTAAAAAAATGAAAACAGTATCTATTAGCGGTTCTCTAAGGGAGAACGTAGGGAAAAAAGATGCTAAGGAAAAACGTAAAGAAGGGCTTATTCCATGTGTATTGTATGGAGGAAAAGAACAGGTTCTTTTTTATACTAATGAACTGAACTTTAGAGACTTGGTTTACACACCTGATTCCAGCCTTATAAAGGTTGAGATTAATGGAAAGTCGTACGATGCAATTCTTCAGGATATTCAATTTCATCCTGTTACTGACAAAATTTTGCATGCCGACTTTCTTGAGATCTCTGATGATAAGCCGGTTAAGATTGATGTTCCTGTTAAGCTTGAAGGAGATGCTCCTGGTTTATTACAAGGGGGTAAGTTGCATTTATTGATTCGTAAACTGAGGGTGAAAGCATTGCCAAAGGATTTGCCGGACTTTATTACAGTTGACATTTCAAGTCTTGACATTGGTGATTCTGTGAAGGTAAGTTCACTTGAGTTCGAAAACCTGGAGTTTCTCAACCCTCCAACTGCTGTTGTAGTAATAATTAAGACAACACGTGCTTCGTCAATTGGTATGGAGCCGGGTGAAGAAGAAATTGAAGCAGCAGAAGCGGCTGAAGCAACAGAAGGTGAGGCACCTGCTGAGGGCGAGAAGAAAGCTGAAGAAGGTGGAGAAGAAGGTGCTGAAAAAGATGAGTAGTATACCTGAGACAGTATAAATGTTGACGTACCTTTTGCACACTTAATTTCACTTTGATTACAATTCATGTAGTTAGTTGATTTAAGAACAAGGAAGAATGATTTATGATTTATGAAGTTATTGGGATTTTTGGGCGATATTCATTAATAACCTAATCATTATCAGTTTTTTACTTCTATAATCTATAATCGTTATTCCTTGTTTGTTATAAAAAATATAAGTTGGTTTGAAATACCTTGTTGCCGGATTGGGTAATATAGGCCCTGATTATGCTGAAACAAGGCATAATATAGGGTTTATGGTTTTAGATAAGCTGGCCTCAAAGCTTGAATCAGGTTTTGAGTCTGCCAGGTATGGTGATAAGGCTGTTGTATCCCACAAAAACCGCACTTTTATACTTATCAAGCCTTCCACTTATATGAACCGTAGCGGGAAAGCAGTTCAGTATTGGTTAAACAAAGAGAAACTAACACCGGAAAGATTACTGGTAGTCGTTGATGATGTTTCACTGCCCACAGGGTTATTAAGAATGCGGGCTAAAGGTGGAGATGGCGGACATAACGGACTTGCAAGCATTATAGATATCCTTGGCCATAATAACTTCGCAAGACTGAGATTTGGTATTGGTAATGAATACCCAAAAGGATTCCAATCTCAGTACGTGCTGGGAAAATGGGAAAAAGAAGAGCTTGAAGTAGTAAAACCGCAAGTTGAAAAAGCCTGCGAGATGATATTAAGCTTTGGTACCATTGGTGTGGACAGAACCATGAATCTTTTTAATTAATCAACAACCATCGAATTGCAAGTCTACCGATTACTGATTACTGATTACTGATTACCATCCCTATACACCCTTACCAATCTTCTCACGCACAATTCCGGAAATTTTCTCAATACTTATGCGGTCTTGCTTCATTGAATCCCGCTCACGGATAGTAACGGTATTATCATCAAGAGTTTGATGGTCAATTGTGATGCAGTAAGGAGTTCCGATAGCATCCTGACGGCGGTATCGTCTGCCGATTGCATCTTTCTCATCATATTGACACATGAAATCATTTTTAACGGTATCCATGATCTCTTTTGCTTTTTCAGGCAAACCGTCTTTTTTAACGAGTGGCAGTACTGTAACTTTAACCGGAGCTACCAGCGGGGGTATTTTAAGGACAACTCTCTCTGAACCATCTTCGAGGGTTTCTTCTTCATAAGAGTTTGCGAGAATTGCCAGGAACATTCGGTCCAGGCCTATTGAAGTTTCTACGACATATGGAACATAGCTTTCTTTTGTATCAGGATCATAGTATTGAAGCTTTTTTCCTGAAACTTTTTGATGAGCGCTCAGGTCAAAATCTGTTCGTGAGTGAACTCCTTCAACTTCTTTAAATCCAAAAGGAAATTCGTATTCAATGTCAGCAGCAGCGTTAGCATAGTGAGCTAACTTATCATGATCGTGGAGGCGGAATTTGTCTTTAGGTATTCCTAATGCCTGGTGCCAATTGACCCGTTCTTCTTTCCAATACTCATACCACTCAACTTCGTCGCCCGGCTTAACAAAATATTGCATCTCCATTTGTTCAAACTCTCTCATCCTGAAGATGAATTGCCGGGCTACAATTTCATTACGAAAAGCTTTACCTATTTGGGCTATTCCGAAGGGCAGTTTTTTGCGGCTGGTTTTCTGAACGTTGAGATAGTTTACAAAAATACCCTGGGCGGTTTCGGGCCTGAGATATACAGAGTTTGCATCATCGCTCAATGATCCCATTTGAGTTGAAAACATAAGGTTGAATTGCCTCACATCAGTCCAGTTGCGTGAACCTGAAACAGGGCAAGCAATCTGTAGCTCTTCAATAAGTGAGCGCAATCCTTTAAGATCATTGTTGTTAATTAAGTCGGCAAACCTTTTTGTTATACCATCTATTTTTTTTTGAGTATCAAGTACTCTTGGGTTTGTTTCACGAAACATCTTTTCGTCAAACTTTTCACCAAATTTTTTTCTGGCTTTCGCAACTTCTTTATTTGTTTTTTCTTCAAGTTTTTCTATATAGTCTTCTATAAGAACATCCGCCCTGTATCTTTTTTTGGAGTCTTTATTATCAATCAAAGGGTCTTTGAAAGCATCTACGTGTCCAGAAGCTTTCCATACTGTTGGATGCATGAAGATTGCAGCGTCAAGACCAACAATGTTTTCATGTTTTTGCACCATTGATTTCCACCAATAGTCACGGATATTGTTTTTCAGTTCAACACCGTTGGGCCCATAATCATACACAGCGGCTAAGCCATCATAAATTTCACTTGAAGGATAAACGAATCCATATTCCTTGCAATGTGAAACAATTTTTTTAAAAACATCTTCATTCTTTGCCATACCGGTGATATCTTTTTTTATAGATGATTAATAATTACTTTAACGCTTTTAGGAACAATCCGTACCTTAATAGGTGAATAACCTAATGATTCACCGTCAGCTTCAAGCAGGATTGCCGGATTGGAGTCTATTGATATTTCTTTGCCTGATAGGGTTACAACTTTCTTGTGTTGTCCGATGGTACCATTAAAAAGCCGTCTTACACTAAAAAGCACAGACCATTTACTCAGCTCTTTTATTAAAGTTACGTCAAAAACACCGTTATCAGGCCTGGCACTTGGTACTTGTTCCATACCGCCACCGTTGAATCTGCCTATGCCTATACCTATGCTGAATAATCTAAAATCGAGTGCTTTATTGTTGTCAATTTTTATTGTGGAATCGGCTGATTTGTACAAAAAAAGTGATGCAAAAAGGTTCTTTAAGTACATAAGAGGATTACCGCGTCGACGGCTTTTATCGAAATTTGTTTTTTGTGCTACCAAACCATCAAAACCCAAGCCAGCCATATTCACAAAATACCGTTCTTCCTGCTTTGAATCTTTATTGTATTTAATCAAACCCGCATCCTGTAAAATGGTTGTTTCTTTTTTTAATATATCAACAGATTTCTCATAATCTATCGGGATATTAAAAGTACGTACCCAATCGTTTCCAATGCCCACTGAAATCATGCCTACGGTTATTTCAGTAGTAGGAACATTCTGTTGTTTGAAAATACCATTAACGACTTCATTCATTGTTCCGTCACCACCTACCGTAATTATTTTTCTGAAACCTTTTTCAATGAAGTTAACAACCAATTCAATAGCGTGTAGCGGACCTTTTGTAAAAACAGAGTAATACCTAAACTGCTGTTTGTCAAGGAGGTGACTGATTTTACCCCAGTCGCGGCCACATTTTCCTGCTCCTGCATTTGGGTTTACTATAACCAACCATTGATTGTTTATGTTATGCTCCATTTTTGCTGATTGTCAGATTTTTCTGATAAAGAAGATGCAAAAATACAAAAAATGGGAAAACTGAAAACACATAAAATATTGAAGGAGGGAATAGAAAATAAGAAAATAGAAAATAGCAAATAGAAAAAAGAAAAGCTCAAAAGACAAATATTCAGGAAATTCAAATAATCAAACAGTCATATTTAGTAATTTTCTATTTGTTTTTTGAGCTTTGATGATTAGGGTTTAATAATTCAGGCAATTAATTAATTTTTACATGTTATCTTTTAATATCAACATAACATCTTTTGGGTGAATGCAGCACACCTTCATCTTTCATCTTTTTGATGGCTTTTTCGATATCTTTTTTTTCCAATCCTGTTTTTTCAACAATCTCGCCTGTGCGCATAGGTTCTCCTGCATCTTTAAAAGCTTTGATTATAGCATCTTTGATATCCATAGTAATATTATTTTTTTAGTAAGACAATTTTTATAATTTCAACGTTTGAGTATTTAAAAGGTTCAAATTTAAAAAGAAAATCTATTGACTTGAAATTTCAACCGGCTCGCCAAGGAATTTTGGTTGTTTGTCAGAAATGATATCAGTAAACATCTTTATCCTTGCAAATATTTCACGTACTCTGACTTTTAAACCATCTTTTGCTTTAATATCCAGTGCATTGAATCCTACCACTTCTATGTTGTTTGATAGTGCAATAAAAACAGCTCTTTGGTTATGAAATTTTTGTGAAACTATTGTAAAGCTGTCTTGGCCAAAAACCTTATGACACCTAATTACCGAATCAAAAGTCCTGAAGCCAGCGTAATCCATATAGATTATACTATCGGGGATATTATTTTTTATTAGTTCAAGCCTCATAAAACTTGGTTCATTATAATAAATTGATCTGTTGTCGCCACTAACAAGAATATAGTTAACTTTATTGTTTTCATATAATTGGACAGCAGCATTAATCCTATTATGGAAGTATGGATTTGATGAACCATCTCTTTTGAAACGGCTGGTACCCAACACTAGTGCAACGTTATTTTCCGGCAATTCTTCAATACTATCATAAAGATACTTGCCGGAGCGCCAATTTATTAATTGGTTGAGAAATACTATCGAGATTAATATGAATATTAGGATAATGGCAATTATTTTGAATATTCGTTTTATAAAACGCTTCATCTTTTTAATTTTATAATGAAAGATATTTTGTGCAAATATCAGAATATTTTACGATAAAACACAGTATATGAAAATAAAGGCTTTAAAAATTAAGATTAACACCTTTCAGTACATGATTTGCAATATTTGTTAACTAAAATTATATGGCTTATTATTTATTATTATTTAACAACCAAAGCTGAAAAATATTGTAATTGTTGTCAAATTGGCTAAATCAGTATTTAGTGAGTTTAGGGTTTGTTATTCACTGTCTCTTAACAAAAATATTTTTAATTTAGCCGTGTATTTAAATAAATAATTATAGATTTGCCGTGAATAAAAAAATCACAGGATTCATTTTAATAATTTAAAAATAGTAAAATCAAATGGCAAAAAAAGGAGATGTTGTCATTCAAATAGAAAAATGCAAAGGTTGCGAGGTTTGCATTTCAGCTTGTCCGCATGAAGTTTTGGCGATGAGCGAAGAGGTAAACTCCAAGGGTTATCATTATGCTGTAAAGGTTAATTCGGCATGTACGGGATGTGCCAACTGTGCTGTTGTTTGTCCTGATGCTGTTATAACTGTTTACAGGGAGAAATAATTCATTAACAAATTATTGATAAAAATAAATAGCTTTTCAAAATGAAAGAATTAAGATTAATGAAAGGCAATGAAGCTTTGGCAGAAGCAGCCATTCGTGCCGGTGCTGATGCGTACTTTGGTTATCCTATTACGCCTCAGTCGGAGGTCATAGAATACCTTATGGCGCAAAATACTGAGGAAAGAACCGGGATGGTTGTCTTGCAGGCCGAAAGTGAAGTTGCTGCAATAAATATGGTATATGGTGCTGCCGGTTGTGGCAAAAAAGCCATAACTACTTCTTCAAGCCCTGGTATCAGTCTTAAGCAGGAAGGGTTGTCTTATATTGCGGGAGCAGAATTGCCTTGTGTTGTAGCTAATATTGTGCGAGGTGGCCCCGGATTGGGAACTATACAGCCTTCACAATCCGACTACCTTCAAGCAGTTAAAGGTGGCGGGCATGGCGACTATAAGTTGATTGTACTGGCACCTGCTACCGTACAGGAAACTGTTGATTACGTTAAGCTTGCATTTGACCTGGCTTTTAAATACCGTAATCCTGTTATGATACTATCAGACGGGATAATTGGGCAGATGATGGAAAAAGTGGAACTATTTGAACAAATCCCACGCTCAGATAAGGTTTATGACTGGGCTACAACCGGTAAAGAACCAGGGAAAGACCATGTTATAATTACTTCACTGCAGCTTCAACCAGAAAACCAGGAAAAAGTTAATTTAAGGTTGCAGGCTAAGTATAAGGAGGTTGAGAAGAATGAAGTATTATATGAGTCTTACAACATAGATGATGCTGAATACGTGTTTGTTGCATTCGGCTCATGTGGCAGGATTACTCAGAAAGCAATGGAGCTGGCTCGTAAAAAAGGTTATAAAGTCGGTCAAATAAGACCACAGACTTTATATCCCTTCCCGGTTGAAATATTAAGTAAACTGGCTGATAAAGTTAAAGGCTTTCTTACTGTTGAAATGAATGCAGGTCAGATGGTTGAGGATGTCAGACTGGCTGTAAATGGTAAGAAACCTGTTGAATACTATGGCAGGTTTGGAGGTATGATACCTTCACCTGAAGAAATTCTTGATGCATTTGAACAAAAATTTATTGGAGGTTGATAATGGCTGAAAATTTGAAAAATCCCGAAAATTTGGTTTATGAAAAGACCAAGGTATTAACTGACAGAGTTTTGCATTATTGTCCGGGTTGCGGACATGGTACTGCGCACCGCATGCTGGCAGAAGCTATAGACGATTTGGGCATTCAGGAAGAAACAATCGGTGTTGCTCCGGTTGGCTGTTCAGTGCTGGCATATTATTACTTTGATGTTGATATGACTGAAGCAGCTCATGGTAGAGCTCCTGCGGTAGCTACCGGTATAAAAAGAGTTATGCCCGAAAAATATGTTTTTACATACCAGGGAGATGGTGACCTGGCTGCTATTGGAACAGCCGAAACAATCCACGCTTGTAATCGTGGAGAGAATATTCTTATTGTATTTGTCAACAATGGTATTTATGGTATGACAGGAGGGCAAATGGCGCCAACAACCCTGGAAAATATGAAAAGCACAACATCGCCCAGAGGCCGTGATGTTAAAACCATGGGTGCGCCACTTAAGATCACCGAGCTTATTGCTCAATTGCCGGGTACATATTATGTGGCACGTCATAGTGTTCATACCCCGGCAAATGCACGCAAAACCAAAAGAGCTTTGAAAAAAGCCCTTGAATACCAAAAAGAGGAAAAAGGCACCTGTTTTATTGAGGTAGTATCTAACTGCCCGTCAAACTGGAAAATGACTCCTGTTGAGTCTAATAAATGGATGGAAGAAAACATGTTCCCTTTTTATCCTTTAGGAGATATTAAAGTTCCACAATAAAAATATTATAATTATGAATGAAGAATTAATTATAGCGGGTTTTGGTGGGCAAGGTGTTTTGTCGATGGGGCAAATACTTTGCTATGGAGGAGTAATGCAAAATAAAGAAGTTAGCTGGTTCCCTTCATATGGACCCGAAATGAGAGGAGGTACTGCCAATTGCACCGCAATTATAAGTGACGAAAAAATCAGCTCACCTATAATTAACACCTTTGACACTGCTATTGTGTTAAATCAACCCTCTATGGATAAATTTGAAGATGCCGTTAAACCCGGCGGAATGTTGATATACGAAGTTAATGGTATGACAAGAAAACCAAAACGTGACGATATCAACATTTGTAAAATTGCAGCCTATGATGAGTCTATTAAAATGAAAAACACTAAAATTTTTAATATGATCGTTATTGGTGGCTTTCTTAAAGTGAAACCCATCCTTGATATAGAAAATGTTATAAAAGGGCTGGAAAAAGTGCTGCCGGAAAGGTATCACCACCTCATACCTCTTAACGAGGAAGCTATACACAAAGGTATAGAGATTATTTCATACGAAAATAAGCTTAATTAATATTTAGTAACACAATTAATAAAAAGGGGCTTAAAAGAGCCCCTTTTTTTAACATTTTATCTTAATGATAGCGAAAGTTCCGCTGAAGTATCTGAAAATTGATAATGAGGGTGTTCACTTAATGGTCATTGGCCTTGTAAACAGGTTAAAAGCAAATATCCTTATAGATACAGGTGCTTCCAGGACCGTGTTTGACCTGAATAGAATAAAGCATTATCAAAACGGAACTGAACCAAGAAAAAACAATAAATTCTTTTCAGGAATCGGGGCTTCAAATATAGACACTTACCTGGCAAAAATTTCATTACTTGAATTAGGTGAAATGAAGATCAATGAAATAGAAGTAGTTTTATTTGACCTTAAGGTTATTAATCAATCTTATGCTGTTTTTGATTTACCCAGGATCGACGGAGTGCTGGGTGGAGATTTGCTGAAAGCGTATAATGCAGTGATTGATTATAAAAATGGATATCTATTGATGGAGTATCATCAAACTTAAAGGTTTATGGCCTGAATGATAATACTTATAATAATTTATCTTTCAGGGTTAGCAAATTTTTTATTCAGATAGGCTGGCTTATATAAACAAATTTTGCCCTAAGGATATTTAACACATCTTACAGAATAACCATCTTGTTTGTTTGAATTGTTTTCAGATATATCACCTGAACTATTATGTAAACTCCAGCTCCATGCATTTTCTTCACTGTTTTCTGATGCAGACCACCACACGCCTTCATAGCCTTTAGAAAAGAATGATCCGGTAGAAATCCGATAACCTCCCGGAGTGCCGGAGAAAAGAAAATCGTTGGTTCCATAATGTATACTATGTGAATCCCAGCGCGGATGAATATCAGTATCACATATCCCCCCAAGTGGAGAGTCTATTTGGCGGCATGATTTTAATTGATTTGCAATAAAATTATCATTCTGACTTTTAATATAATTAACCAGTTCAGCCCAATCATTAACAGTTGGCACATGCCAACCTGTAGGACATAGGCCAAGTTCGTTATTAACAGCATGCCAATTGTATAATTTGCCATAGCGATCATCATTCGTGCTATTATTATTGTACCAACTCCATGCTCCTGTTTCATTACTGCCTGTTTCTTGCCAAAGACTATCAAGATCGGCATGCTTAATATTTATATTAGTTTTATACTTTGAGGTGCGTAAGTTTTCTGCCATCCACTCTTGAGCGCCAATTTTAATAGTCATGTATTCATTGCCGTCAATATCTTTAACAGTACCAGCTGATTCATTTTCGGGTGTTGTAAAAGCAACTTCATTCCCATAAGCTGTGCCTGCGCTATTTGTGGCATAAGCACGCACAAAATACTTGGTATCCGGG
>SLSZ01000027.1 GCA_007130125.1 Bacteroidales bacterium | reverse complement strand
GCAACCGGTTGATATTGATTGATACGGGTATGGGCAACAAACAGAGTGAAAAGTTCTTTAGTTTTTATTACAGATTTGGAGAGGACAGCCTTGAAAAAGGATTTAAAAAGCTTGGTTTCAGTTTTGACCAGGTTACAGATGTAATAATTACGCATTTGCATTTTGACCATATTGGTGGTGCAGTAAAATGGGGTCCTGATGGAGAAACACCAGAGCTGGTATTTAAGAATGCTACGCATTATTGTACGAAAAAGCAATGGGAGTGGGCATTAAACCCTAACCCCAGGGAAAAAGCCTCGTTTTTTAAGGAAAACTTCATGCCCTTGTATGAAACCGGTCACCTGGAGTTTATTCACGAACCTGGAGAGTTTATTGATGGTGTATATCTTGAAGTTTTTGACGGCCACACAAGAGGGCAGATAATTCCTTTTATCAAATACAAAGACCGCACCGTTGTATATACAGCTGATTTTATTTCTTCAGCTTTTAATGTACATATACCATTCGTATCGGGTTATGATATTGACCCTTTGCTTGCCATGAAAGAAAAAGAAGCTTTTCTCGAAAAAGCCCTGGAAAACAATTATGTACTCTTTTTTGAGCATGATTTTGATAATGAATGTTGCAATTTGCACAGAACAGAAAAAGGTATCAGAGCAAAAGAAGTTTTTAAGCTTTCTGACATCTAAAACATTACTATAAGAATAGCCTATAATATTAAATGCTAAAAGCAGTTAATACATTAAACAAAAACAAACACAAAAAGCAACAATACATACCTGTTTTTAAATAATTTTAACCGGGAATTCATTTTACGTGAAAAAGCCTAACTTATGAAAGAATCAATAAAGCAGTTAAACGACAAGTTTGCCAATGGTAGTGCTGAAAATATTTTACAATATATTTTGGAGCATTATAAAGATAAGGCTGTATTTACTTCAAGTATGGGTGTTGAGGACCAGGTCATAACACATATAATGGCCGGGATTGACAGAAATTCAAATATTGCATTGCTTGATACCGGCAGAATGTTTTATGAAGCATATGATTTGATTGAAAAAACTGAAAGTCGTTATAATTTAAAAATAAGAGTATTTTTCCCTGATTATAAGGTAGTTGAAAAAATGGTCAATACTAAAGGGATTAACCTGTTTTATGAAAACATCAAAAACCGAAAGGAATGTTGTCATATCAGGAAAATAGAACCTTTAAAACGAGCATTAGCAGGAAATGATATATGGATCACCGGTCTTAGAACAGAACAATCAACTACCAGGAAAGGGTTGCAATTTGCGGAGTGGGATGAGTCAAACAAAATCATTAAAGTTAACCCTTTATTAAACTGGACTATTGATGACGTCTGGGAGTACGTACACCATCATAAAGTACCATATAATCCATTACACGATAAAGGATATCCCAGTATAGGTTGCCAGCCTTGCACAAGGGCTGTTCAGCCGGGTGAAGACATAAGAGCCGGGCGATGGTGGTGGGAAAACCCTGAAACCAAAGAGTGCGGACTGCACAAGGCCTAAAGCATAAGGCAAGGTGGTAATAAAAGTAACCGGTGATGGTTCCCAGGTAATCGTTATTGAAAATGCATAGGGCATAGAGCAAAGAGGTGGATAGTTGTGGACTGCCGACTATTCGATGTCTTTTGGTGGAATGAGATCATTATTGATCATGGCACCACCATCAATCTTCATAATGCTTCCTGTTATCCAGGAAGATTTATCAGAGAGTAAGAATTCAATAAGATTTGCAATATCTTCAGGTTCACCGATCCGCTTTAAAGGATATCTTTCAACGGCATTCCTGAGAAGCTCTTCATATTCCTCTTTATTTTCAAATATCTTGTTATCCATGTGTATAGGCGTTCTCACCAGTGCCGGGTTAACAGAGTTTACCCGTATTTTATACGGTGCCAGGTCTCCTGCCAAGAACTCTGTCAACATATCAAGGCCTGCTTTACTGACAGAATAAGCAATACTACTCCCGGGCTTCATAGCTGCAACAGAAGAAACATTTACTATGGATGCTCCCTGTGCCTTTTTAAGCAGTGGTAATAAACTCCGTGTAAACAAATAAACACCGTTGAGGTTGATGTTCAGATTGTACTTCCATGTTTCATAATCGATCATTTCCATACCACCCTTGGTCAATACACCGGCATTATTTAACAATCCATGAATTTTGCCATAGTTTTTCTCTACATATTCCGCAAACTTCCGGCAGTCATCTTCATTGGTAACATCCCCCATAAAATAATTAACATTCTCTTTATTACCTAATACTTTTTTTGCTTTTTGGATCTTTTCCTCACTTCGGGAAAATGAAATTATCTGATTGTTATCATTTGCTGAAAGCTGCCCGATAGTTTGTAACCCAATGCCTGAACTGCCACCGGTAACAACAATTACTTTTTTCTCCATTTGAAAATTCATTTAATTATTATGATGTACAAAGATATTTTATTTTATAAAATCGTTATTATCAGTTTTTTTACTTGAATTATAGCCATATAAATACTTTTCATCATACTTAATATAACTTTTAATCATTTGGTGATTTTAATAATTTAATCCTGTTAATTACAAACATATAGAAAAACAAAGACTTGTGCTTATAGAATAATAGTGAAATTGTATAAAAATTTATTTTTACTTTGTAAGAAAAAAGCTATGAAACACATAAGTTTTACAATAATTATTGCCGGTTTATTACTTTTCCTAAGTAATAACATTTTGATCGCTGAAAAGTTTAGACAACAAGAAGTAGAGTCTCCTCAAGAGGAACAAGAGGAGGCGGAGGAAGAAAAAGGTCCCTGGTCTTTTTCAGGAGATTTTTCTCAAGTATTTAACCAGGCCAGCTTTACTAATTGGGCTGCCGGGGGTGAAGATTCTTACTCATCAACATCTATTGTTGCATTAGAAGTTAATTATGAGAAAGACATGCTGTCATTAGAGAATAGACTTAATTTGGCATATGGTTTTTACAAAACCGAAGGCCAGTCTTTAAAGAAAAGTGAGGACAGGATAGACTTTACCTCCAAGTTAGGCAGAAAAATTTCTGATAAGTTTAAATACTCTGCAATGTTGAATTACCGTTCACAGTTTACAGCGGGTTACAACTATCCTAACGACAGTGTAGTCGTTTCAAGGTTTATGGCGCCGGGCATTTTGACTACATCTGTTGGTTTGGAATACAAACCCTGGGATTTCCTTTCCGTGATCGTATCACCAGTAACAGGTAGATTTACGTTTGTAATTGATGAAGAACTTTCCAATAAGGGTGCATACGGCGTTGACGAAGGCGAGAATATTAATACTGAACTGGGAGGTATGATAACAATATCTTTCCGTAAAAGATTTTTGGATGAAAAAATCGGGGTCAGGTCAAAGCTGGAAGTATTTAACACTTATAAAGATCCGGATACTGAAGGCTGGTTAAACAGTGTTGTAAACTGGGAGTCTACAGTCAGGCTGGGTATCACAGATTATTTCACGGTAAACTTATTGTTTCGCATGATCTATGACCACAATATAGCAGTACATGTTTATGAAACTATCAACGGGGAAGAAATACAAGTTGGGGAAGAATATTTACAGTTTATGCAATCCCTGGGATTGGGGTTTTCTTATAGCTTTTGAATTGATTTTATTTAGTTTTTTGTTTTACTGTTAAGTGTTCAATAGTAGAAATAATTTCATTCAGTTTATCTTTTTCATTATTTTCTCCCTGGATCCACTGTATTTTATAACCTTGTTTTTCCATACGCCTGAACCAAGTCATTTGTCTTTTGGCAAATTGGTGAATAACGGTATTTAACATTTCCACCATCTTATCGTACTCCAGCTCACCAGTAAGGTGTTCTGTAAGAAAGCGGTATTCAAGCCCGTAATACTTCAGCTGTTCGGGCTTTATACCTGAATCCAGCAATTTTTGCACTTCCTCCAGCATCCCATTATTCAGGCGTTCATGCAGTCTTTTTGTTATCCTTTCCCGTAGTTTGTTTCTTTCAAAATATATTGCAAAAATACTAAAGCTAAACTCAGGAAAATCGTTTATGAGCTCTTTATTTTCAGCTTTGTGTTTTTCAATCTCAATTGCACGAACCAACCTATTATAATCGGATGTATCCGTGGTATTATGGAGGTTTTCAAGTGAACCCAGCATTTCTATTAACTCCTTATAAGATAGTTTTTTCGCTTGCGCTCTTAAATCAGGATCTTCAGGCACTTCAATAATACGTCTTCCACAAATTGCTGATTCAACATATAGACCTGTTCCTCCACACAATACCGCCTGTTTATTTTGTGCATTTATTTTTTCAAAAGCGTCAAGAAAGTCATTTTGAAACTCATATACATTATATTCGTAACCGGCATCCCTGATGTCAATAAGGTGATAAGGTGTTTTTTTGCCGTTTACAACATAATCATTATAATCTTTACCTGTTCCCAGATCCATATCCTTATACACCTGCCGGGAATCAGCGCTTATTATCTCTCCATCGTAATAATCCGCAACAAGAGCAGCAAGGCGCGTTTTGCCGGTAGCAGTAGGCCCAGTAATAACGATCAAATCAACGGGACATTTGTGGCTCATAAAAATCTTTTTTTCTAAAATTTTGCTCCTTACTGGTTAGAATATTTCTTAAATTTTGCAGTAAAGGTATGGAAATATTTTCAAATTTAAAAGGTGAAAAAAAATATTTAGTCTTAACTTTTTCCTCATTATTCATAAATAACAGAAGGTTGCCGGCAAGGTTTTCCTCATCGGGCAAATAATTCAACTTGTGATAATATTTTACAAATTGCATTATTCTTAATCCATCAATTTTAATATGACAAGCTTTAATGAAATTTTCAACTGTTGTGCAATTAGAACGCAATTGTTTGAATATCTTTCTTGTACCGAAGACTTTTTCAAAAAACTCATCCATAGGTGTTGGAACATCTTTTTCAAAAAGAACCGGGAAAAGCTTGTAGGTTTCATTAATCATATCGAAAGGTTCAACCGGGTATATAGGGTAACGCTCCCATTTATGTTTAATACCGTCAGCAACAGCAGGGCCTGTACCAAATGGAACACGTTTTGAGATTCGTGGTGATGGATAAACAAAGTGATCATTATACTGTACTATCCTCCCATGTTTACGCAATTTTTGCAAAAGGTAAAAATCTTCCCCTGCAGGTTTGGGTGCAACTTTTCCAACAGCATTCAGACTTTTTGCAAACATAGTTATAGCTGAACCAAGTGGAGTGAAAGCATATGGGCTTTCAATACGCCACAGGTTCAGCACATATAACCGCATATAAATTTCATATCTCAGTACAGCCCTGTCTGCTTCTTCCTTTCCTGAAAGGTTATGATAATACGGATTAACATGTGCCAATGCATCAGGTTTAAGAACATCAACTACTGATTGAAAGTATGCGGGTTCAAACACCGTATCGGCATCAAGACACATTACCAGGTCGTTATCATTTGAAATATTAAGAGCTCTTTCAAATAAAAGGTTTCGGGCATGGCCCACGCCTTTTTCCCCAGACAAAAAACCCTTGCCGGGAGAACTCCTGTCTATTACTTCAATTGGCAGATCAGAAATATTCTCAAGATAAGTGATTGTTTTAAGGTTATTATCGCATACATGCTTTTTTGCGGGTTCAGACCACCAATGGTTTGGTTGGTTAACGCATACAATCAAATAAAAGTTTCTGTATGTTTGTTGACGGATGCAGTCAATGCATTTTTCAATGTAACCCAACTCATCCATTACAGGTAATGTAACAATTATTTTAGGGTTGGTTGTTTCGCTTTTTGACATAAGCTCTTTAAGTTATCATAAGAATATGTCAATTTTTTTGGAAATAGCGGCTCCTATTGCTGTTGCATATTGAGCATGCTTGGGAAAATGAAACTTCACATCAAACATTTTTGAAAGCTGACTGAATATATTCCGGCTTTGCGGTATTTTAACCAGGTTTCCGGTCATAACTATGTCCCTGTCCTCTTGTTTTCTTGCTGCAAAAATTGCCATCATTCCAATTGTTTGAAAGACCATATTAATTATTCCGGCAGCTATATCATTTTTTGAGGCATTATCTGACATTTTTCCGAAATTGGAAGCGGTAATACTGCTTGGCAGGGTACTAATATCTGATTGTGAGATATCGCCAACAGTAAGGTCAATATTTTTCAGATTTCCATCTTTGGCTAGATCTATTATAGAGTTAAAGTCACCGGTATTAAGCATTTCTTTGGCCAGGCCGGTCAGGGTACCTCCACCTACACCAGTTCCTCCAAGGTGTTTAACACATTTACCATGAGCTTTAACATAAGCTGTACCTGTACCCATGCTTGCTATTAAGGCTTTTTGCAAGCCAGATAAATAAAGACCTCCAAATCCAACAGCTTTGAACTCCTCAACCTTTTCCACTTCAAAACCCAACAATGAAGATTTTATAAATGATGACCCAACGCCTGTAACTCTGACATTATCAATTTGCGAAAGCTTTATAGAATTCGAATCTAAAAACTTCCCCAAAGCCCCGGAAGCAGAAGTAACAGGATCACTTGCCGAAACAACCAATGGATCAACAAGCCGGGTTCTCTCAAAGCCAACAATCTTTGTCGTACTCCCACCGATGTCTATCCCTATGATCATAAAAAACGATTTTAATTTTTCGATTAACAGAACAAATACAATAAAGCAAAAAACAACAGAAACGCACCACCTGCCAAAAATTACCCCTTTAGCTCAACTTATTTTTATTGCCATTTATTCTTTTATACCCATCGTATCTTCCTTTTTAAATATCGCTGCAACAATTAACGAAAATATTGTTCCAAAAAAGGTCATTGAAAAAATTGAAGTGATAAAAAATGAGTACGGATTCATTATAACTCTGGTAATACCCATAGCCATATCAAGCTCTTGGTCGCTAATATTTGGGTTTCGTTCGATTACAGTTTGTTCGGCCTCTATAAGCATTGTTTGCAAAGCTTCCGGGTTTATAAATTTAAAAAACACAAAAGCGTATAATCCTGAAATTATTCCGGCAAACAACGAGAGCAACACACCAAAACCTAATGCTTTTCCATAGCTTATAAAGCCTTCAAGTATCTCATCCCTGTATGTTCTTAACCCATGAATAATAACGCCAAGTAATACCAGATAACTAACAACACTTGCTGACCAATGTTGTTGCTGGCCTGAAATATAGTATATAATAGAAACAATAATTAAAATTATCCCGGCCATTACGCCGTACTGTAAAGCATATTTACCAACTGCCTTTGGTTTTTGATTCTCAATATTTTCCATAATTTTTAGCTTTGATGGTTAATACTGCAAATATAATTATTTATTGAATGTTTACTAAAGATTTTGATTTTTGTTCCTGGCAAATAAAAAAGCCTCCTAACAGTCAGGAGGCTTTAGCTGTTTTCTGTACCCGGGGCCGGGATCGAACCGGCACGGTATTGCTACCATTGGTGTTTGAGACCAACGCGTCTACCAATTCCGCCACCCGGGCATCGTTTGTTTATTCAAAAACAGGTGCAAATTTAATCATTATGTTGATTTCTGCCAAGAAAAAATTCAAAACCACAAGTATTTTCAACATACCTCCCAACAACAATCAACAAGTATCCTGTCGCTTTCTCCCTACAATTAACAAATCAAAACAATTCTACGACTCAACCAATCAACCCATCAACTTTCGACTATCCCCAACAACTAGACGACTAAACGACTCAATGATTTCCATCAACATATTAACAAATTGCCAAATTAGCATATTTAAATATTATTTTGCAACCTTAATAAATAAACCTCCCTTAGTTTTTTTCTTAATTCTTTTCACATTAAAACAACGGGAATAAATAATTATTTCTAAATTTGTTTGCAATAATTCAATTTAAAAATATTAAAAAAGGTTTTATGGGTTCAGTTGTGAATATTTTCGCTGGTTCTGCATCGGGTTATCTTGCTCAAAAGATTGCAGATCATTATGGTAAGCCTCTTGGTAAGGAAATATTATCAAAGTTTAGCGACGGTGAGTTTCAGCCATCATTTGAAGAGACTTTGCGTGGCAATGATGTTTTTATAATTCAAAGCACATTTCCACCTGCTGATAATATCATGGAGCTATTGCTTATGATTGATGCTGCGCGCCGTGCATCAGCAAAACAGGTTGTAGCTGTGATCCCTTATTTTGGCTTTGCGCGCCAGGACAGAAAAGACAAGCCCCGTGTATCCATTGGAGCCAAGCTAATGGCAAATCTTCTGATGGCAGCCGGAGTGAACAGGGTTATAACAATGGACCTTCATGCCGATCAAATACAAGGCTTCTTCGATGTACCTGTTGATCACATGTATGCATCTTCAATATTTGTTCCGTATATAAAAAATTTAGAACTGCCTAACCTTGTAATGGGCTCGCCTGATACCGGAGGAACAAGAAGAGCTGCCGCATATGCAAAGTTCCTCAACTGCGACCTGGTGATTTGTTATAAACAGCGCTCAAAACCAAATGAAGTCGATAGAATGGTGCTTATCGGAGATGTTAAGGATAAAGATGTGGTGCTTGTTGATGATATCATTGATACTGCCGGCTCTATCACAAAAGCTGCCAAAATGATAATGGATAAAGGTGCACGAAGTGTAAGAGCCGCATGTACACACCCTGTATTTTCAGGTAATGCATACGATACTATTAATAATAGCATCTTTGAAGAAATTTTGGTTACCGATACAATACCTTTGCATAAACCATGCGAAAAAGTTACCGTTCTCTCTACAGCCAAACTTTTTGCTGATGTAATACGCAGAGTACACAATCATGAATCTATAAGTTCACATTTCGAGTTCTCGACTATTTTATAATAAACTAATTTGAAGTGTTTGTACTTAAAAACATCTTCCAGGATTAACAGAAAAGTTTAAAAACAAGCATTATTATTAAGTTAATAATGGTTAATTGGATTTGTTCTCTTCATAAATATTGTTATATTTGTTTTTAAAATTGTATGTTATTTTAAATAATAGCTTAACCTTAAAAAGCCGCAAAGATATGAAACCATTAAAAGCAAACAGTTTAATAATCTTTGGTTTTTTATTTAGCTTTTTCCTTTTGACTGAAGCAAACTCCCAATTACAATCTTCTTCAGGGGGAGGGCTTTTTGATAACTATTCTTCTGTTGATGTTGATCTGCAATTAGGAACAAGTTTCACTACAGGGTTTGGAGGTAGTTCATTTCTTACTCACAACATAGCTCCTTCTTTAAACTGGAATGCATCAGAACGTTTTTCAGTACAGGCAGGCACAATTTTCTCATCAACATCCTTTTCTGGTCAAATGCAGAACAATATGCTTTATGGTATGGAAACAGAAACCGGTCAGGCACTCTTTCAGGACAACCTGTACCGCAATCTCTCATATGCTGTTGGGTATTATAAAGTAAACGAAAATCTTACATTTATGGGTGGTGCATACGTTGAATCATCTAATTTTGATCAGCAATTACAAATGAATTCCCAGGCATTTAATCTGAATGCAAAAGGAATGGTCATGGGGTTTGATTACAAGATTAATGATAATATGCGCTTTGGTGCTGAGATCAATTTTCGTTCCGGCCATTCTCCATATTCTTACCAGTATAACCCTTATTCATCCCCCGGTTTTAATCAGTCGCCATTTAGGCGTTCACATTTTGATAGCAGAACAAACTGGTAAAATTTTTTACATAAAAAAACACTTATGGAGTTTAAGATCTTTGCAGGAGGTGAATTTATTGAAAGTTCTTCTGAGTTGAATGTTTATAGTCCTTTTGATGGAAAACCATTTGCCAAAACCTGGCTCGCCAATGAAGATATTCTTGAAAAAACAATTAAAAAAGCATTAAGCGTTACAGGGCAACTAAAAGGTATTTCTGCATATGAGCGAAGCACAGCTTTGAAGCACATAGCCAAAAGGCTTATAGAAAATGAGAAAGATTTTGCTGCAATTATAGCCAAAGAAGCTGCAAAGCCATGGAAGTATGCCATTGGTGAAGTCAGCAGGGCAGCACAAACTTTTATAGTAGCAGCTGAAGAAGCCAAAAGGATACCCCGTGAATACATAGGGCTAGACTGGACATCTGACGCCAAAAACAAAGAAGCACTTCTAAAGTATTTCCCAATAGGCCTCATTGCGGGTATAAGTCCTTTTAACTTTCCGCTCAACCTTGCAGTACATAAAATAGCCCCGGCAATAGCTGCAGGCTGTCCTATAATACTCAAGCCTGCTACATCAACTCCCATATCAACCTTAAAGCTTGCAGAAATTATTAACGAAATTTCTCTGCCAAAAGGTGCAGTATCAATTTTACCTATGGATAGGAAAACCGGCAACAACCTTGTAACCGACTCCAGGTTTAAGCTCCTTACTTTTACAGGCTCTCCAGAAGTCGGCTGGCAAATGAAAGAAAAAGCAGGTAAAAAGAAAACAGTATTAGAGCTTGGAGGTAATGCAGGTACAATAATTGCTCCCTCGGCTGATCTCAAAAAAGCGGTTGAAAAAAGCATTGCCGGCGGATTTGCATACCAGGGACAGGTTTGTATTCATGCACAAAGATTTTTTGTCCATGAATCAATATTCAAGCCTTTTGCAGATGAAATGATTAACAAATGCAAAAACCTTAAATATGGTGACCCTTTAAATCCGGAGACAGATATTACGGTTATGATAGATGAAAAAAATGCCATGAGAGTTGAAGAGTGGGTTGAAGAAGCGAAAAAAGAAGGCGCCAAGGTCCTTTGTGGCGGAAAACGCAAAGGCTTATACTATGAACCTACAATCCTTACAAACACAAATCCCGACATGAAGGTAAATTGCCATGAAATATTCGGGCCGGTAATAACTGTTGAACCTTATAAAGATTTTGCCTCGGCTGTTGAGAACATAAATAACAGCAAATACGGATTACAGGCATCTGTTTTCACGAATCAACTGGATGAATTGGACTACGCATTTGAAAATATTGAAGCGGGTGGAGTAATTATAAATAACGCCCCGATTTTCAGGGTTGACCATATGCCTTATGGTGGTGTGAAAGATTCAGGGCAAGGCCGCGAAGGAGTTAAATATG
>SLSZ01000156.1 GCA_007130125.1 Bacteroidales bacterium | reverse complement strand
GCCCACTTCATTGTGTGTTTTTTATGTTTTTATGGTGAAAATTAATAAAAAATCCCAAATATCAAGCTCTAAACCCCAAATAAATCCCAATAATCAAATCCAAAAAAGTCGGCAGTCTCCAGTCTGCATTTCTCAGTCGGCAGTTACTACGAAGAGTTGACAGTTGACAGTTGGCAGTGGTAGAGACAAGGCATGCCTTGTCTCTACTTAATATCCCAGTTACCGATCACCTCTTACAACCCACCCGTTACTCGTTACTCGTCACCCGTCACTGAATTTAACCCATTGGCAAATTTTCACATTGACTCATTGGCACATTATCACATTTAAAAGATTTTCCAGGTATTTGTAATACAAAGATACTTTTATTAATTTTGCTACTAATGGAAGCAAAAAGCAAAAAGCAGGCTGAGTTGAGGTTTTACGAAGAGCTCAACGATTTTTTGCCACCGGCAAAGAAGAAGTGCAGCTTCATATACTACTTTAATGGCAATCCATCGGTTAAGGATGCCATTGAGTCCAACAATGTGCCTCATATAGAGGTTGATCTTATTGTTGTCAATGGAAAGCCTGTTACTTTTGATTATTTATTACAGGAGGGTGACCGTGTGGCTGTTTACCCCGTTTTTGAGAGTTTTGATATTTCTGAAACCAACCCATCTAACAATCAGCCCCTACGTGATATAAAGTTTGTTAATGATGTTCATTTGGGTAAACTTACCCGGCTGCTTCGTATGACCGGTTTTAATACTCTTTATAGAAACAATCTTGAAGATGATGAAATAATCAGGATCGCCTTAGAACAGCAGCGAATAATTCTCACACGCGACCTGGGGATTTTAAAAAACAAAAGAGTGCAGAAAGGATATTTTATTCGTTCACAACAGCCTAAAGAACAATTACGTGAAGTTATCCTGAGATTTCAACTGCAAAATAGCATTAAGTTTCTTGAAAGGTGCATAACTTGCAATGGTACTATCGAAGAGACTGATAAGAGTTTAATTGAAACTTACCTTAAGCCGGGAACACAAAAGTATTTTGATGAGTTTTTCCGGTGCAAAGACTGTGGCAAGATATACTGGGAAGGCTCGCATTTCAGCAAAATGAAGAAGTTTTACCAGGAATTAAAGAATGAGTTTGAGTAGGATTTGGGGACTAATGCTCTGAAATTTAGTTTGTTGCGGAGTGCCGAGGTTGTTTTTCCCCGCAGATTACGCAGATAATCGCAGATTGTTAAAATGTAGGGATTACCCTTCCAAAAATACACCGGGCTCAGGTGAAAATTGTTGTAACCTGTTGTTTAATAATAACAGTAAGGGATATCTTCCTATAATGTTTATTTAAAATTTCTTCTGTTTTTTTAAAATCAAACCCTTTTATTTCAATAAATTACTATTTTTGTTTAACAAATATTAACAAAATTAATCTTAGCTATGAAAAAACTTAGATTTTACATGATTGCTTTCGTTTTATTTTTCGGGAGTGTTTCAATAAGCGAAGCCCAGTTTTATACCGGTGGCAATATAGGTTTTCATGTTGATAATAGGGGGTATTATTTTGATGTTGCTCCCTTATTTGGATATCGGCATGGGATATTAGATGTTGGTATTTCTCCATTTTATTCCTATCGTGATCATGATATTAGGGGAACCCGTTATTCTTATGGTAACAGGTTTTTTACCCAGCTTACCTTTTTTAGAAACGTATATGCACATGCCGAGTTTGAGATGACTAATATTGAAGTTACTGTAGATGGCGAAAAGCAAAGAAAGTGGATAGCAGGTCTGCCTTTGGGTGCAGGTTATCGTCATGAAATTGCTCCTCGTACCCATGCATATGGGATGGTTTTGTATGATGTGCTGTTAGATGAAGACAGCCCCGTAACTAATCCTATCGTAAGATTTGGGGTTACATACAGTTTTTAAGCTTATTCATATTTTTGCAAAAACCTGATAAATTTAACATTCTGTTGAAGGATGTTTTGAAATATTGTGGTATTATTGCACTTTGAATAAATAAAGCTGTTTATAGATGGTTTGGTTAAAGGCGTTGATGATATTGTTTCTGCCTGCCAGGGTTTGGAGAGATTTAGCAGAGAAGCCGGTTTCTGCCGGCTTGCTGATAGTTGGCCTTATGCTGCCGTTGTCGTTGATAACCTCGGTAATACATTTGACCGGTCAGGAGTTAACGGAAAAAACATTTCTGCTTAGTGTAATTATTTATGTTACAGCCGTCCTAATATCAGTCAGCGGCGGCTCATATATGTTATGGCGACTGGCACCACGTTTTTTATCCCAGGGAACATACACTAAAGTCCTCAACCTTACTTGCTATTCTTATATAGCAATATTCCTGGCTTTTATAATCGCAAGCCTGCATCCGCAGTTAGAATTTGTTAAATTTTTTGGATTGTATTCATTATATCTTTATTGGAAAGGATTGTCATTCATGCTTAAAACGCCTGATGACAGAAAAATAGGATTTACTTTTATTTCAGCATTGGTTTTGACAGGAACAGGTTACCTGGTAAGTATAATTCTTAACAGTTTGATATTTAGTGAGTTTGTATAAAAACCTTTTGACATTGATTCGTGGAAATTTATTTAATGAAACTATAGCTATGTAGCTACGTATTAATAATATAAAGACATTTGAAAATTTGTTGTAACGGAGTGTTTTCTCAACTTAATATTTTTGCAGTTTTATGAAATCAAAAAGATTACTTTTAACCATAGCCGCCATTTCGATATTCACTTTTGTTTTATCTTTTTCTTTACATCAGAGGAATTTTGAAAATAACATAACCGAAGCAGATGTTGTTGAGGAGGAGAAAAAGGAAATTTTAACCGATAAGTTTGGT
>SLSZ01000018.1 GCA_007130125.1 Bacteroidales bacterium | reverse complement strand
ATGATTATTTTCCCTATTAAAGAGAAAAAAAATAAAAATGTTATTGGTGTGATAGAGATAGCCTCCTTTAAAACTTATGAAGAGCATGATGTTAACCTTTTTAAAAACCTGGGTGAAGAAATAGGAAAATACTTTGAAAAAGTTGATACAGCAATTATACCAGAGTAAATACCGGAAGTTTTTTTAAGGATGTTAAAAAAATATTGTATAATTGGTAGTATTTACTGTATTTTTGAACGTAAAAAAGCTTTATTATTACACCGCATATCAAAAGACTTAAAATATAATTAAGCTTGTAAATGAAGTTATTGAGCAAACAACAATTTATTTTATTATTATTCGGTCTGGGATTTCTTTTTCCATTTTTTGCCTGGATTATTGAACTAAACAGAGGCGGAATTGAATTTTCTTTATCCGGGCTTGGTGAAATCCATCGCTCGAACCCTATATTAATAATACTCGATACTATACCTGTTGTTTTTGCCGTTTTGGGGTATTTAATAATTCAAAAAAAGGAAGAGATACAACAACAATTTGATACCGTTCAATCAAAGCTAACCAGTCAAACTGAAAATATTAACAGGGTTGCCACCTTTGCAGAAAAGATTGGTAATGGCCAATACGATATAGATTTTGAAGTTGCAGATGACTCTGATACTCTTGGGAAGACATTGCAAAACTTACGCGATAAACTTTACGAAAACAATCAAAAGGAATCATTACAAAACTGGGAGATGGTTGGTAAGGATAAGATCAATCAGATCCTTAGGAAACATAATGATGTTAATATCTTATCATATGAGGTTTTGGAAGCTTTAATACACTATATTGATGTGCCACAAGGGCTTTTTTACATTTTCGATGATGAAAGTGAAAAGCTTTACATCAGTGCTTCCTATGCTTATAATAGAAAGAAATACCTGGAGGGTGAAGTAAAGGTAGGAGAAGGATTGGTTGGACAGGCAGCAATAGAAAAAGATATTGTTCACAGGACCGAAATACCCGATTATTATCTTTCAATAACCTCCGGTATTCTTGGGGAGAAGAAGCCTGACAGTATTCTTATCGTACCCCTGTTTATGGAGGATAAACTACAGGGTGCTTTTGAATTTGCATCTCTTAAGCGTTTCAAACAGCATGAAATAGAATTCATTAAAAACATCGCCGAAATTGTAGCTCAAACAATTTATAACCTTAAGATTACTGAAAAAACAGAGAAGCTGTTGAAAGAGTCACAGGAGATGACCCAGGAGTTAAAAGAAAATGAGGAGGAACTCAGGCAAAATGCTGAGGAGATGAGACTTACCCAGGAAGAACTCGAAAAGACAAATATTAACCTGGAAGAAAAGATAGAAGAGGTAAACAGAAGTCAGAAAAGGCTTTATTCATTATTGGAAAATGCCTCAGAGCTTATTACAATATATGACGAGAAAAAGAAGCTTAAATATGTTAGCCCTTCGGTAAAAAATATTTTAGGCTATAAAGAAGATGATATGTTTGCTGGTAAAGATTTTGACCGAACTAATAAAAAAGGTCAAAATACTATTAGCCAAATGTTTGAGAACCTTATCAAAAATCCCGATGAGGCTCAAACAATACAGTATACATATCTTAATAAAAAAGGGTCAATAATGTTTCTCGAAACAACCGGAAGGAACTTGCTTCATGACTCTGCTATAAATGGCTTGCTGCTTAACACTACCGACATTACTGAAAGAAAGAGGGCTGAGAAAGAGCAAAGAATGCGGGGGCAAATGCAAACTCTCTCCGATAACAGCCCCGATATTATTATCAGAGTTGACTTAAACAGGCAATTTTTCTATGCAAACCCGGCTATTGAATGTTACTCTGAGTTGAAATCTGAAGAATTTCACAAAAAACACCTTAATGAAGTCGACTTGCGTGAAGAATTAACAACGTTCATTGACCAAACAGTTGAAGAAGTTAAGGATAAAAAAGAAAAAGTGCAAACGCAAATATCATTTCCGGTTAATGAAGAAGAGCGTATCATAAACGCAAATGCAATACCGGAATACAATGAAGAAGAGCGCCTTGAAACAATACTGTTTATACTGCATGATATCACCGAATTAAAAAAGATCGAACAGGAGATCAAAGAGAAAAATGCTAAAATAACCGACAGTATTAACTATGCTTTCAGGCTTCAGAATGCTATTTTACCTAGTCAGAAACAAATCAGGAGCTTTTTTCCGGATTCATTTATGTTCTACCTGCCAAGGGATATTGTAAGTGGCGACTTTCCCTGGCTGTATGCAAAGGATGATGATGTTTATATTGCTGCAATAGATTGTACCGGACATGGTGTGCCAGGTGCTATGTTATCCTTGATCGGATACTTTTTGATGAACCAGATTGTTAGTCAACCCGAATTAAATAATCCCGGGCAAATTCTGAATCAACTACATACAGGAGTTCAAAAAACCCTCAAGCAGGATATGGATGAGTCTAGTGGAAGAGATGGTATGGATATTGCACTGTGTAAAATAAATACAAAAAAAATGGAGCTGGAGTTTTCAGGAGCCCATAGGCCGCTATACCTTGTCAGGGATGGGGAGTTAAAAGAATATAAAGGAACAAGAGCAGCCATTGGCGGAATACCCAGGCCGGGAAAACCAGAACCTGAATTCGAAAATTTCGTTATAAAAATACAGAAAGGCGATGCAGTATATTTCTTCTCCGATGGTCTGCCTGATCAATTCGGAGGTCCTGAGGGGAAAAAGTATTTCCCTAAAAGAATTAAAGAATCAGTAATAAAACACAAAGACACCCCTATGAATCAAATACATACATTTTTTAAAAATGATTATTTGAAATGGATGGGTGATGAGAAGCCAATTGATGATGTGCTACTTATTGGCATAAGATTTTAGGCTTTTATTATTATTTTTGTTAAAAATAAATTAATGCATGTATAATTATGACCAATTTTAATAATTGAAAAAACAGCTAAAATGGGAAATATTGATTACTTGAAGCTTATCTACTCCCTACATGAAGACATGATGGCTAAAAAATTTACTTTAGTCTATGACGGAGAGATAACACATCAAATAACAAAAGCCTTTACCTCACTGGCTGAAAGCAAGATGGACAGCTATAGTGAGGACAGCTCCATAAAAAGGAAGGTTTTTCATGTTATGGTTGAGTGCTTGCAAAATCTTAGCAAGCATGCCGAAGAATATGAATTCCGGGAGAGCAAAGGCAAATACGGTAATGGTATATTCATAGTTGGTAAGATTGGAAAAGAAGAAAAGGAATACCAGGTTATTACCGGTAATGCAGTTGATAGAGAGAGAGTGCCGGAGTTGAAAGCCTTATTGGAAAAAATTAATCAGTTGGATAAAGAAGGATTAAAAGAGCTATTTAAAAAACAAATGCGCGAAGGTTCTTTGTCTGAAAAAGGTGGTGCAGGCCTGGGGCTTATTGATATTGCAAGAAAAACCGGCGAAAAGCTGGAGTACCATTTCTCTGAAATGGACAAGAACAATTATTTCTTTATCCTGAGAACCAAAATTTCTAGAAGTATCGATTAACTTAAAATATCGCAACATGGATGTAATAAAAATTAAAGGGACGGATGATACTCCAAATGTAATACTCGACGCAGAAAATAATATAATTGAGTTTTCCGGAAGGTCTTTGCCTGAGGACGTTGTGACCTTCTATGCTCCTGCAATACAATGGATTGAGGAATATGCAAAAAATCCTAACCCTAAGACTAATGTAATATTCAGGCTGGAATATTTTAATACAGCCTCATCTAAAGCCCTTCTGGATATTCTTCTGAAATTCGAAGATATTCTTAACGAAGGTAACGAAGTGGTTGTGCAATGGTACTACCAGGAAGATGATGAGGATATGCTGGAAGCCGGCGAAGAATATTCCGAAATAGTTGATATTCCATTTGAAATGCATAGCTACTAATTTTATTTAACTGCAATAACCATAATTGCATTTCGCTGTAAAGTAAAAAATTACCTCTGAATGAGTGAAGAAATTCTCAAAGCCTTGATGCAGCTCTTTGCTATTATTGCAAAGCAGGATGTTGGTCTGTCTACCAATGAACGTGAGTTTGTTGAAAACTTTTTACGCCAACAACTCAACGAAAGTTCTGTCAAGGAATATCTTGCTCTCTTTGATGAATATGTGGGAGATAAAAAGGCTTCAGAAAACGATAATGACCAAGATCAAAAACCTAAGCTCACCTCAGTAAAAGATTCAGTTAAAACTCTTGGTATTGCAAAAAAAATCAACAAAACTCTTACCCAAAAGCAAAAGGTTGTTGTACTTGTTAGACTATTTGAATTAGTCAACTCCGATAAAAAATTCACCCCGCAGCGAATGGCTATCATCGATACTGCTGCTGAGGTTTTTAATATTAGTAAAGAAGAATATAATGCAATAGAAACGTTTGTAGTACAGGAAGATGCAAGTAAATGGGATATTCCTGAAATATTGATCATAAACTCTGAAGAAACATCGCCCGAAAAAGCAAAGCATATTTCATCCCCACAGCTTGACGGAACAATACTTGTACTAAGAATTCAAAGTGTTGAATTATACTTCCTCCGGTATACATCAACAAAAGAGTTGTTACTCAATGGCTTACCAATAAATAATTTGAAAATATACTTGTTTGCCAGAGGAAGTGTTATTAAGCAACCCAAAGGCAAACCTATTTTTCATACCGACATTGTGTCTAAGTTCCTCTCAGATGACACTTCCATTAATGTGCATTTTAAAGTTGAAAAAGTTCATTATAGATTCCCAAACGGTCATATAGGCCTGAGAGAGGTTAATATTGAAGAGCAATCTGGCAAGATGCTCGCTATTATGGGTGCCAGCGGTTCAGGAAAAACTACTTTGCTCAATGTAATGTCGGGAATGTCAAAACCAACCACCGGCTCGGTAAATATTAACGGCAATGACTTACATGAGAAAAATGAATTAATAAAAGGTATTATAGGCTATATACCCCAGGATGACCTTTTGATTGAGGAGCTTACAGTTTATGAAAACCTTTATTATAGTACTAAACTGGTGTATAGAGATCTCACGGACGAAGATATTGAAGGTAAGGTAAACAGAGTTTTATTCAATTTGGGGCTCTCGCATATTAAGCATTTAAAAGTTGGAGATCCTCTTAATAAAGAAATTAGTGGAGGGCAAAGAAAAAGATTGAACATCGGACTTGAGCTGATTCGCGAACCGGCTGTATTATTTGTTGATGAACCAACCTCCGGGCTATCTTCACGCGACTCTGAAAATGTTATGGAGTTGCTACGCGAGTTAACAGTTAGAGGGAAGCTGATTTTTGTCGTTATTCACCAGCCATCATCTGAAATATTTAAAATGTTTGATAATGTCACAATTTTGGACGATGGTGGATATCAAATCTATTATGGTAACCCGGTTGAAGCGGTAATTTATTTTAAAGAGCTTGATAATCAGATAAACAGTCATATCGGAGAATGCCCCTCATGCGGTAATGTAAATCCCGAGACCATTTTCAGTATTATTGAATCAAGAATAGTTGATGAGTACGGGCAACCTACATCAGGTCGAAAAGTTACCCCTGCAGAGTGGTACGAACATTTTAAGAACAAAATATCAATAAACAAAATAACCGGGATGTTTGACAAACTTCCCGAATCATTTAAGAAACCTAATTGGTTAAACCAATACAAAATATTTTTTACACGAGATTTCGTCGCTAAGATATCCAATAAGCAGTACCTGGTTTTGAACTTGCTTGAAGCCCCATTACTGGGATTTTTGCTTGCCTTCGTTATTCGTTATATTGAAGATCCAACTTCAGATGTATATATATTCCGCAACAATGATAATATCATGCCATACATATTTATGTGCACCATTGTTGCTCTTTTCCTGGGGCTAATAGTTAGTGCAGAGGAAATTTTTAAAGACCGGAAAATCTTAAAACGCGAATCATTCCTTGATTTAAGCCGGAGCAGCTATTTGTGTTCAAAAATCGGGATACTTTTTATTTTGTCTGCGATTCAGGCCTTTTTATTTATAATTGTTGGAAATTATATCCTTGGTATAAAGGGGATGTATTTTGAGTACTGGCTGGTATTTTTCTCACTTGCTGCCTTTGCCAATGTTTTGGGGCTTAATATTTCATCAGCATTTAATTCAGCAATAACTATTTATATACTTATACCATTCTTAATTATTCCGCAGATGGTATTAACAGGCGCAATGTTTAGTTTTGATAAAATAAACCGTGCTATTGGTGGTGGGCAAGAGAAAGTTCCGATTATTGCTGAAATAATGCCTTCCAGATGGGCTTTTGAAGGATTGGTTGTAAATCAATACAAAAACAATAAGTACTATGAAGATTTCTACTCCAAGCGAAAGCTCGAAAGTGCGCTTTATTATAAAGATGTTTATTATATTAATGAACTGAAACGATATGTTGAAGACTATAAGTTCAGGCTTGCCTCCGGCCATGAGGAACCAATTTCTGCAGATGACCTTGAACTGCTTAGAAATGAGATTTCAAAGGAACATGAAAGCGAGTTTACACAATACCATGATTACAGATTCGACTATTTTGACAAATTAACACCTGAAAATTTCAACAGTGAAATTGCAGATAGTCTCACCAATTATTTGAACAGGGTGCATGAGTTCTATCGTGACAGGTTCAACTTTGTAAATGAAACCATTGATCAAGAAATAGTCAGTAGAACAAGAACACCCGAGATGGAGGAGGAATACCAACAACTAAGAAATAATTATCACAATAGGTATTTGGCTAGTTTTGCCAAAAATGAAATGGCTCCATTGCCGGTTGTAAGGCTTGGGAATAAACTGGTGCAAAAATCAGATCCAATATATCTTGATCCCCAGAATCAGAGGCTTATGAATTTCAGATCACATTTCCTGGCTCCACGAAAACATTTTGCAGGCAATCTTTTTGATACTTTCTATTTTAATCTTGCTATACTGTGGATTTTTACTCTATTGCTATATCTTGCTCTATATTACAAGCTGTTTTCAAAATTTATTTTTGTTGCCGAAAATGGATTACCTTTTTTAAGGACTAAGTTAAAATCGACCAAAAATAAAATTCAAGATTTTTTAATTAAGCAAACCGGAATTTAGTTATATTTGTATTATGTAATGCCAAACTATTATGAAAACTCCTGTTATGACAAAAAAAACCGTTACAGTATCGTTAATGTTATCAGGGTTTATATTATTATTTTTTATGGCCTGTGCCCCTGATAGAAGGGAAGAAGCTACAGATCTATTATCCGACAGGGATATTTCTGAAGATATTCAATTGACGGATGAAACAATAGGTGAAATAATAACATCAGTACCTAACCCTGTTGAGATGACTGTATTATTGCAAAGATCAAATGTGGTTTATACACAGGATCTTCTTAATCCTACAGCCAATATCAATAACTATAACACTAACTTTAAAAGGTCTTTGAACCTTGGTGTTTATGGCACAGACCTGGTTTATATGAACATATATGACAGGACTGTTGCAACTCTCTCATATTTGCGCAATGTGAAAAATTTGGCGGAAGATTTGCGTATAGGCCAGTTTTTTGATTATGAAACTCTTAACAGGCTATCAGAGAGTAGCCGAAATGTTGATTCTGTCCTGTATATAACCAATCGCGGATTTGATGGCATGTCAAACTATTTGATCAACCAAGGCCGTAGTAGTATAGCTGTATTGATAGCAACCGGAACCTGGATTGAAAGTTTGTATATTGCTACAAATGTGCAAATTCATCCACCAAACAAAGAACTTATACATCAGCGTATAGGTGAACAGAAAGTTGTTCTTGATAATTTGCTGCTTTTGATGAGCAACTTCAGGAATGATGAACAATTTGAAGAACTATTCAATGATTTATTGGATTTGAAGAAAGAATTTGATAAAGTAAGTATACAGTATATCTACGAGGAACGAACCACTAAAGTGGTTGATGATAAAGTTGTTGTTGTTGATAATTCAAGAAGTGAGGTGAATATAGATGATGAAATAGTTGAAGGAATTGCTCAACAGGTTGAATATATAAGAAACAAAATAGTTGAATGATTATGACAAATAGATTATTTTATGTTATCGCAATGGCCGCTTGGATGTTTTTTGGCTATTCCTTTGAAGCCAAAGCTCAGTGTGGTGATGAACTCACTGACGTATGCCATGCCAAGTTAGGTGATTCAAGATTCATCCGCAGCTTCCCAGTTCAACATACTGAAAGAAGAGGAGCCTCACCACGAGTTTATAAATTTGAAGTTATTTTAAACCGTGGTACTACATACAGAATTTTTTCTTGTAATGATAAAACAAAGCCAGGTGAAGTTATTGTTAGCCTTTATCAGGGAGATCAACTTATTGCAACTACTTATGATGTTGAAACCGAACGTTTCTTTCCTTATATAGAATACCCGGTTGGAATGAGTGGCAGGTATGAACTGCACTTTATGTTTAAAGACAATATGGAAGGATGTGCAGTGGGTATGTTATCTATTGTTAATTAGATATACGTTTTGACTTTCCTTAGGTATTATAAATTGATACTGAGTTAATATGTTAATTTAGATGTAAGGGTTTTACAATATAAAAGGTTTTTATGAAGAGTGATAAACAAAGAAAAGTATACGTTATAGAAGACAATAAGACAGAAGGAATGCTTTTAAAACTATGTTTGGGGTCTATAAAAAACATTTCTATAACTAATTTTGTATTAGGTAAAGAGTTAATGAAAAACCTTGATGAAAAACCTGATATTATTGTTGCAGATCTTATGTTGCCTGATATTACAGGTTATGATTTAATAAAGGAAATAAAAAACATTCATCCTGATATTCCCATTATTGTTTGTTCGGCTCAACGGGAAATGAGTCTTGTTGCAGAATTGCAAGAGTTGGGTGTATATAATTATGTTGTTAAAAGTGAATCGTGCATTGAGTATCTGCAAAATGTTCTTGAAGATCTTTTATTGCTAATTGAAAAAAAAGAAGAGAATAATAAATAGTTTTACTATAACTCTTTTGTAATAAGTTTATAAAAAAGGCTGAATTATTTAAGCATTTAAATGATTCAGCCTTTTTGGTTCATATTTCTAATGTGTAATATTTCGTTTTAACTTTCCATTATTGCTTTGACACCCGGCAGTTCTTTACCTTCCATATATTCCAGCAAAGCTCCGCCTCCCGTACTGACATAGCTTACCTTATCAGCCATTCCCACCTGATTTATAGCTGAAACAGAGTCTCCTCCACCCACCAGGGTAAATGCACCATTCTTTGTTGCTTTAACCATTGCTTTTACTATTGATTCAGTACCTGCAACAAAGCTTGACATTTCAGTCACGCCCATTGGCCCATTCCATAAAACATTTTTGGCATTTTCAATAATTGATGAAAAATGCTGACGTGCCTTTTCTCCTATATCCATCCCTATCCAACCATCAGGTATTTGGTCACTGCTGCAGGTTTTTGTTTTTGCATGGTTTGAAAAGTCATCGGCAATAACCGAATCTGCCGGTAAATGGATGTTTACATTTTTTGCTTTTGCGTAAGATAATATTTCGCGTGCTGTTTCCAAATAGTCATCTTCTACAAGGCTGTTCCCTATTTTTCCTCCCTGTGCTTTAATAAAAGTAAACATCATTCCACCACCTATTATAATATCATCAACTTTGTTGATGAGATTATTTAATACGTCAATCTTTGTTGAAACTTTAGCTCCGCCAATAATTGCAATGTAGGGTCTTTTAATATCACTAATCACTTTTTTAATACTCTCCAACTCATTTGCAAACAAATTTCCAAACATTTTGTTTTTAGAAAAGAATTCTGCAATAATTGTTGTTGAAGCATGGGCACGATGTGCTGCACCGAAGGCATCATTAACAAACACATCACCTAAAGAAGCCAGCTTTTTAGCAAAGTCACGGTCGCCTTTAGTCTCTTCCTTATAGTAGCGAAGGTTTTCCAGTAACAATACATCGCCCGGGGTTAAGCTTTTGGCCATTTCAAAAGCCGGGTCGCCAATACAATCATCAGCAAATTTTATCTCCCGGTTAAGCAGTTTGCCCAAATGTTTGACTATGTGCCTTAGAGAATATTTTTCCTTGTTACCCTCTTTGGGGCGACCCATGTGTGACATAACTATCACCGAACCACCATCCTTTAATATCTTTTCAATGGTTGGGATGGCTGCCTTTATCCTTGAGTCATCTGTAATGTTGAAATTGCCGTCTAACGGAACATTAAAATCAACCCTTACAATTGCTTTTTTTCCCTTAAAATCAAAATCTTTAATAGTTTTCATCTCTTTCTTTTTTACTAATATTCAATTTTATCAATTAATTAATTTTTTTATCATTGGCTTTTATTGCATTTTAGCAGATCAATTTATAAACAACCTTATATTACTAAATTTATTATAATTTTGTGCCCTGTAAATTGCACTCAAAATTAATAAAAATTGATAATCTTTTTTATTAAGATTTTTTTAAGAAAGAGTATTAAAAAATAAAAAGCCAGTATTATAAAATGAACCCATTTCCTGAAAATATAACATCAAAACTGCCTAAAACAGGGCTTTCGGTTTTTGCTGTAATGTCAAACATGGCCAACGAATATAATGCGATCAACCTTTCACAGGGATTCCCTGATTTTGAATGCTCTCCAAAACTTATTGAGCTTGTGAGCAAATACATGAAAGAAGGTTATAATCAATATGCACCTATGGCCGGTGTTATGAAGCTTCGTGAAGCTATAGCTGAAAAAACCGAAGATTTGTATACAGCATCTTATAATTGTGAAACCGAAATAACTGTAACCGCAGGTGCTACACAAGGAATATATACTGCAATAAGTGCATTTGTTAAAGAAGAGGACGAGGTAATTGTTTTTGAACCGGCTTATGATAGTTATGTGCCGGCAATTAAGCTGAATGGAGGTATTCCTGTTTGTGTGCCTTTGAAGATGCCAGATTATCACATTGATTGGGATGAGGTTCGTAAGTTGCTTAACCAGCGTACTAAAATGATAATAATTAACACACCGCATAATCCCACCGGAAGTATTCTTACTGCTAAGGACATGGTACAGCTTGAAAAGATCACAAAAAACACCGATATTATAATCCTTAGCGATGAAGTATATGAACATATAATTTTCGACGGATATGAACATCAGAGTGTTTGCCGGTATCCTTCACTTGCTGAAAGAAGTTTGGTATTATGTTCATTTGGTAAAACCTTTCATAATACAGGCTGGAAAACAGGTTACTGCCTTGCCCCGGAAAACCTTATGAAAGAGTTCAGAAAGGTCCACCAATTTATTGTGTTTTGTTCTAATACCCCTATTCAACATGCTATTGCTGACTTTCTAAAGGATAAATCATATTATGAAGAGCTAGGCGGGTTTTACCAGGAAAAACGCGACTTTTTTGTAAACCTGGTGAAAAATTCACGGTTTAAAATTGTTCCTTGTTTGGGAACATATTTTCAATTGCTCGACTATACCGGTATAACTGATGAAACAGAAATGGAATTTGCTCAAAGATTGATAAAGGAAAATAGAATTGGGTCGGTGCCGGTTTCATCTTTTTATAATAAACCCTTAAATAATAATATTTTGAGATTTTGTTTTGCTAAAAAAGAAGAAACACTCGAAAAAGCAGCGGAGGTACTATGCAAGATCTAAAAGTTACTCTTATACAGTCACCCATACATTGGGAAAATCCTAAGGCTAACAGGGAAATGTTTGAAGAAAAAATAAACAGGATAACTGAACCTGCTGATATTATTGTTTTACCTGAGGTGTTTACAACAGGTTTTACTATGTATCCTTCCGGTTGTGCTGAAAGTTATAAAGGTGAAACATTTCAGTGGATGAAACACCTGGCTAAGGAAAAAGATAGTGTATTGGTAGGGAGCATGCCTACACTTGACAATGAAAAGTATTATAACCGGATGATTTGGATGCAGCCTGATGGGAGCTTTTATAAGTATGATAAAAAACACTTGTTCACTTTTGCCGGTGAAACAAAAAATTTCACACCTGGTAAAGACAAGGTAGTTGTGGAATATAAAGGCTGGAAAATATTGTTGCTGATATGTTATGATCTGAGGTTTCCGGTGTGGTGTAAAAATAACTACAGTCCTGAACAAGGATTTGAGTACGATTGTATTATCAACATTGCAAATTGGCCTGCCATAAGAAGCCAACCATGGAGTATTTTATTAATGGCCCGTGCTATTGAAAACCAGGCATATGTGGTGGGCGTAAATCGTACAGGAAAAGATGGAAAAGGCGTTGATCATTCAGGAGATTCGGCTCTTATAAGCCCAACGGGAGAAACGTTGTCTAACATCAAACCTAATGAGGAAGCAGCCGAAACGATCACAATGAATAGAAAACACCTGGATGATTTTAGGGAAAAATTTAGGTTTGCGGGGGATTGGGATAAATTTGAACTTTTAGACTGATTTTATCAGATCATGTCAAGGTCAAACTTCAGATTATCAATAATAAAATTCTGCCTGTCCGGAGTGTTTTTCCCCATGTAAAAGCTTAACATTTCGCTTATACCATTTTCTTTTCTCAAGATGACGGGGTCCAGTCGGATGTTTTTACCAATGAAGTTCACAAACTCATCAGGTGATATTTCTCCGAGCCCTTTAAACCTGGTTATTTCAGCCTTTTCACCCAGTTCGTTGATTGCAGCTGATTTTTCACTATCACTATAACAATAAATTGTTTTTTGTTTGTTTCTAACCCTGAATAGTGGTGTTTGAAGTATGTAAAGGTGCCCGTTGCGAACAAGATCAGGGAAAAACTGAAGGAAAAAAGTGATAAGCAATAACCTGATATGCATACCATCAACATCGGCATCAGTTGCTATTACAATGTTGTTATAACGTAAATACTCGAGAGAGTCTTCTATGTTTAATGCAGCTTGTAAAAGGTTAAACTCTTCATTTTCATAGACAATTTTTTTCGATAAACTATAGCAGTTCAGAGGTTTCCCTTTAAGGCTGAACACGGCTTGAGTATTAACGTTTCTTGCCTTGGTAATAGACCCGCTGGCTGAATCTCCCTCTGTTATAAAAAGAGTAGTATCAAGCCGCTGAGGATGGTTGTCATTGTAATGAACCTTGCAATCGCGTAGTTTTTTGTTATGTATATTTGCCTTTTTTACTCTTTCTTTTGCGATTTTTTTGATGTTTGCCAGGTCTTTTCGTTCTTTCTCCGACTGCAGGATCTTTTTCAACAATGCATCGGCAACATCGGGATTCATGTGCAAATAATTGTCAAGGCGCTTTTTCAAAATATCGCTAATGTAGTTGCGTATAGTGGGGCCTCCCGGTTCAATATGCTGTGAGCCTAGCTTGGTTTTTGTTTGAGATTCAAATACCGGCTCTTGTATTTTTATACTTAATGCTACTATAAGCGATGTTTTTATATCACTTGCATCAAAATCCTTTTTGTAAAATTCTCTGATCGTTTTAACAAAAGATTCTCTGAAAGCAGCTTGGTGGGTGCCTCCCTGCACAGTGTGCTGACCGTTTACAAAAGAAAAGAACTCTTCACTGTATTGAGTTGCACTATGAGTAAATGCAAATTCAAAATCATCTTCAATGATATGAACTATTGGATAAACGGTTGAGGAATCAATGTTTCTGTTAAGCAAGTCAGCAAGCCCGTTCTCAGAATAAAGCTTTTGGCCGTTAAACAAAATCGTTAGCCCACGGTTTAAGAAAACATAGTTCCATAGCAAGCGTTCTACAAACTCATCTATGAAACGGTAATTTCCAAATATTTCTTCATCAGGCATAAAGGTTACTACTGTGCCTTTGCGCTGCGATGGGGCTTCAAATAAAGACTCTTCAATAAGTTTACCGTTTTCAAATACTGCATCTTTAATTTTGCCTTCACGAATGGACTGAATGTTGAACTTATGCGATAATGCATTTACTGCTTTTGTTCCAACGCCATTTAAACCTACGGTTTTTTTAAATACCTTGCTGTCATACTTGGCACCCGTATTAATTTTGGATACACAATCCACAACCTTACCCAAAGGGATTCCCCTGCCGTAGTCCCTAACAGTTACGAACTTATCTTCTATCTTAACCTCTATGGTTTTACCAAACCCCATTACAAACTCATCAATAGAGTTATCGATCACTTCCTTCAACAATACATAAATACCGTCATCCGGAGATGCTCCGTCACCAAGTTTGCCGATATACATACCAGGCCTGATACGGATGTGTTCTTTCCAATCAAGGGTACGTATACTTTCTTCTGAATATGTTATAAATTCTGCCATAAAATAATTTCTCACTTTTCTGCCGTGCAAATATATAATAAAGAAAAAGAATCTTTAATTTTATATACATCGCTTTATTAACAGAACAAACAGCATGAATGTCTTTTTAAACTACACATAAACAATGGTTTAGTTACATTCTTGTTTTTGGATCCTTTAATTGTTGATAATTTTATCGCTGAGTGCATTATTAATAGTTTGATTAACGTTTGTTATTAAAGAAATTACATAAAAAGCAAATCAAAAAAAATGTGAAAAAATTATAAGCAATTTAAACTTTACCAATTATTAATTGTCTTATAAGCGCAACTAAACAATAACGAGCCTTCTCTTAAATTGTTGGTTGCTTTTACAATAAATATTTCAAAAAATTTAAAAACATTTATTTACATGAATAGGAATTCTAGTTTACCTGCCAGTTTAATTTTTACCGGACTGTTATTATCACTTTTAATGATAACTCCCAAAATGTTGGGAGACCAGCCTCCATCACGTGGTGGTGAAAGAGGAGGGGGAGCGTCTATGGGAATAGGCTCTGTTAAAGGAGAGTTGATAGATGAACAGACAGATCAGCCTTTGATGTATGCTAGTGTTGTATTATACCGTGAACAGGATTCGGTCATGGTAACAGGAGCTATAACTGATGAAGAAGGTAAATTTGTTGTTGAGGATGTACCACCGGGACAATATTATATACAGGTGCAGTTTGTCGGATACCCCACTTTTAAATATAATGGAATTAGGATAACACCAAGAGAGCCTGTTTATGATGCAGGCATTTTAGAGATAAGCCCTTCAGCTGAGTATTTGTCTGAAGTTGTGGTAGAAGGTACCCGGGAAATGATGGAAGTTGGACTTGACAGAAGGGTTATTAATGTCGGCCAGGAACTCACAGCCGCCGGGGGAACAGCTCTCGAGCTTATGCAAAACATTCCTTCGGTTAGTGTTGATTTTGACGGCAACATAAGCCTCAGAGGCAGCCAGAATGTTACTATACTGGTTGATGGGAAACCATCTGCTTTAACCGGCCTTGATGATGATGCCGTTCTGGAGCAAATCCCTTCTGAAATGATTGACCGGATAGAAGTAATTACTAATCCTTCGGTGAGATACGACCCTGACGGAACTGCCGGCATTATAAATATAGTTACCAAAAAAGAAGAAAGACCCGGATATAATGGAATGATCAACCTAAGTGCCGGAACCAACAGCAGGTATAGCGGCTCCTTAAATTTTAATTACAGGCCGAGTGAAAATTTTAATTTTTTTGGCAATGCCAGTGGAAGGTTTTTTAATATGGAAGGATGGGGTAAGTCTGAACGTACAAGCTGGTTTTCCGATCCGGATGATCCCGATAAAGAAATGATAACGTCTTATCATAATCAGGATATGGATTTCGAAAGAAGTATGAATACATACAATATACAACTTGGGTTTGATTATACTTTCAGCGAAAAAAACACTATTACTTTTAGTACAAGATACAGTAATTGGGAAAGAAATGCCGATGACTTTCAGGACTATCTTTTTACCAATTCAAGATTGCCTTTAATTGGCGGCTTTGCTGATTACAGGGAAGATATTATTTCCAGTAACATGATGATGCGCGATGGTTTTGATTATTCACTAAGGTATCAAAGGGATTTTGATGAAGAATACCGTGATTTTAAATTTGACGTAAGATATTCGAATAGTGACTTTGACAGGGAAGAGGCACTTGAAAGGATTTTATATGACCATGCCGAATTGGAAAATTTTCCAGAGATAATGGAAGAAACATATAACGATGGGGATCATTATAGTTTCAGGGTGGAAGCCGATTATGTTCATCCGTTAAGTGAGAAGAGTAAATTTGAAGTAGGTTTTCAAACAATATTCAGGGGAAGTGATAATAAGTTTAATTTTTATCAATTTGATCATGACGAAGGTATATTTGAATTAGACACGGATCGTACCGATCATTTCATTATGGATGAGCAAAGGTATTCAGCCTATGGTATTTATTCTACCGCACTTGGAAATTATAATGTACAGACAGGATTGAGGCTAGAACATGCCGTTATTGAAGGCGACCAGGTTGTTATTGAAGATGGGGATTTTAGAAACACTTATTCCAGCTTTTTCCCAAGTGCCCATATTCGTCGCAATTTTGAAAATAACCAGAATGCTCAATTAAGCTACAGTAAAAGGATTAGCCGCCCAAGGCGCTGGGCTTTAAATCCTTTTACCAGGTATTCCGACCCCTATAACCTTCGTACCGGTAATCCTGAAATATTACCCGAATATATTCATTCATTGGAGTTGAGTTATACAAAATACTGGGAGAATACTACATTGAACCCATCTGTTTTTTACAGATACACAGACCAGATGATATCCAGGTACCGTACTATGGACGAAGATGGTGTTACTACCACTACATGGGAAAATATGGGACATGCCGTTAATTATGGAGCGGAGTTGATAGCTTCTCAAACCATTACTGACTGGTGGCGTGTGAATGGAAATTTCAGCTATTTCCATAGAATAGTAGATGGCGGAACTCACCATGATGAGTATAATGCAGACAGCTATTCATGGACTGCACGGATTACAAATAATTTTAGAGTTAATAATAAATTTTCGGCACAATTATCAGCATATTATCGTTCACCGGTAGTTATGCTGCAAGGAGAGCTCGAAGAAATGTATTCTGCAGATCTGGGAATGCGTTATAACGTCTTGGATAACAAAGGAAGCATTACTCTTAGAGTTAGCGATATTTTTAATACCCAGAAATTCAATATGAATATGACCGGCGACAACTTTGAGATGACACGTGAACGCAAGCGAAGAAGCAGGATGATCTTTCTTGGATTTACCTACAGAATTCATGACTTTGCTAGAGACAGAGACCGTGATAGGTCTGGCCGGGATGATATGGATATGATAGATGATTTTGATGAATTTTAAAATAGTTGTTTAAAGTTTTAGTTAGTGGTTTTGTTGAAAAATAAGTTAATGCCGGGGGTTGATATGAGAATTCGACCCCCGGCTTTTTTGTGAATAGTTTCAGGCTTTAACGATTGACTTTTTCAGAGATATTTAAGGATTAGGGATTATAACCAAACAACCTTTTAGTTTTTATGAAATCTGATACATACTTTGGTACCATTGTTTCCCATTGAGGATCTTTATCGTGGATTTTTTTAAGCACTAAGTGTGAGAAATAAGGCAACACCTCTTGCCTGAAATTTTTAATATCAACAATGTAACCGTTGCTAACCAGATACTTATATAAATATTTAACATCATCAGTCATGGGCATATTGCCGGTATTGATAATTTCATCTTTTTCATTTTCCCTTCCGGGGTAAATATATACTTTTAGATTTTTCATGAACAAATTACCAAGAGCTTCCATTATACCACCTTTTAAATGGGTGTAGTATTTATTGTCAATTACATTCCTGAACGTGAGAGCTCCGACAATCATACGGATGTTCTGAGTTTTAAATCTTCTCAGCCATATTGCAAGTTTGTAGAATTCCTGAAAGTTTGAGATCATCACATTTTGCCCCATACCACTCAAAATATCTACCCGGTCAAGGAAATCCTGTTCATCAAAGTCTCCACTGTTGAGTAAGTTATGTAATGTCATTTCGCATAAAACCACTGTTTTTTCTTTTACAAACCCAACGTCTTCTTTAAATAGTGAAAAACCGTTTTTAAGCATATCAAATCCTGCATATGTAATAGGCCTAAAACTGCCTCTTAGTATCATAATATTTTTTTTGTAAAGTACATCGCTGGGTTGAAGGACTGTGCCATATCTGTTGAACATTGTTGCGCTGGTCATTTTGTTTTTAACCAACTGTAATGCCAGCAAGCGATTATCGACATAGTCAAGTTCAGGCCCTGTCATTCGAATCATATCAATTTCAATCCGGTCACTGGAGATGTTTTCAATTAATGATTTTAAAAATTTATTCGGGTGTTTATAATGGAAAAAACAGGCATATATAAGATTAACACCAAGCTCTCCCAGGGTGTTTTGTTGTAATATCCTGTCTTTTTCATGAAGCCAAACGTGAAGTATCACCTCATTGGGTTTGCTCTCAGGGTTTATTTGGAATCGCACGCCTATCCAACCATGTGCCTGATTGTCTTTTTTGTAATTTATTGTTTCAACAGTGTTGCAAAAAGAAAAAAACTGTGTGCTCTTTTGTCGTTTTTTACCTAATACATTAACTAAGTTTTCAAATTCTTTATCCATCATTTGCAACAGCCTGCCTTCAGAAACATATCTTTCGTTAGGGCAGTTGCCATAGGTAGTATCACTAAATACCATATCATAAGCTGAGATGGTTTTAGCTATAGTTCCGGAAGCTCCACCGGATTGAAAAAAAAACCGGGCAACCTCCTGACCTCCTCCAATCTCTGCAAAAGAACCATATATTTTGTCATCAAGGTTTATGACCAGGGCTTTGCGGTTGGTGTCTAAAAATTCATTCTCTTTCATAGCCAAGTAAACTATATTTCCGGTTTATAAAGAAACAGATGGTTCTTTAAATATTATTAATGAACTAAACCTTCTGCAAGATTAACAAAAAAATAAAGATATTTGTTTTTAATACCTTGAAATAATATTATTAACTTGAAATTTGCATAAATTTGCCTCGATATTATTCAAAAATAACATAAATTAAACCATAATGGTTAAAAGAAGAATATTGGTAACCGGCGGAGCAGGCTTTCTTGGTTCGCATTTGTGCGAAAGGCTTTTAAACATGGGCTATGAGGTGTATTGTCTTGATAATTTTTTTACCGGGCAGAAAGCTAACATATTACACCTCTTGAATAATCCATACTTTGAGTTGATCAGACATGATATTACAATGCCTTTTTTTATAGAAGCCGATGAGATATATAACCTTGCATGCCCGGCATCACCTATCCATTATCAGTATAATGGAATAAAAACAATTAAGACCTCGGTTATGGGTTCGATAAATATGCTTGGGCTGGCAAAACGCATAAAAGCCAAAGTGTTGCAAGCATCTACCAGCGAAGTTTATGGAGACCCTTTGGAACATCCTCAAACTGAAACATACTGGGGTAATGTTAATCCGATTGGTGACCGGGCTTGTTATGATGAAGGTAAAAGATGTGCTGAGGCTCTTTTTGTTAATTATCACAGGCAAAATAATGTGCGAATAAAACTAATGAGAATATTTAACACCTACGGACCCAGGATGCACCCCAATGACGGAAGGGTTATCAGCAATTTTATTGTTCAGGCTTTAAATAATAGAAATATAACAGTTTTTGGTGATGGCTCACAAACAAGGAGCTTTTGCTATGTTGATGACATGGTAGAAGGGCTTATAAAGTTCATGGATACCCCTGATGATACTGTAGGCCCTGTTAATATTGGTAATCCGGTAGAACATTCAATGCTTGAAATAGCCGAGAAAATTTTGCGTTTTACAGGATCAAAATCTAATATTATTTTTGAACCACTTCCAAAAGATGATCCATTGAAACGTAAACCGGATATTTCAAAAGCCGAAAAAATTATCCAATGGAAACCTTTGGTTGGTTTAGATGATGGACTTAAAGAAACGATAAATTATTTTAAAAAGACTTTATAAATTATTATGTCTTTTTTGTTGAAATAAAAAACTGGAATAAGAGCTATGCGTATATTGGTCACTGGAAGCAAAGGCCAGCTGGGAAGTCAATTCAAGGAAATATCCAGGTTGTATAAAGACATGAAGTTTTTCTTTGCTACTCGCCATGAAGTGGATATTACTAAATTAAAGGTTGTTGAAAAAGCCATAAAGGATGGAGATATTGATTGTATAATCAATTGTGCTTCATTTACAGGTGTTGATAATGCCGAGGAAAACTTTCAGGATGCAATGGATGTAAATGCTGTTGGTGTGCGCAACCTTGCATTGGCCTCAGCAAAGACAAAAACTTTCCTTGTGCATTTCTCAACCGACTATTTATTTGATGGACAAAAATCCGTTCCATATACTGAAGATGACATACCTGACCCAAAAACAGCTTATGGAAAAAGCAAATTAGCCGGTGAAAAAGAAATATTTTTGAATCTCGAAAGAGGATTAATATTACGAACATCCTGGCTCTACTCAGCTTTTGGCAATAATTTCGTAAAAACGATTTTGAATAAATGTAAAGAAAAGCAGGATCTTAAAGTTGTTTATGACCAGGTCGGATCCCCAACATATGCTTATGACTTTGCACATGCCACTTTAACAATACTGCCAAAAATATTTAAAATGCCTGAAGGGATTTCTGTATATAACTATTCCAACGAAGGGGTAGCGAGCTGGTATGATATTGCTATTGCAATAGCTGATATTAAAAAACTTCAATGTAAGATCGAGCCTGTGTTAAGCAATCACTTTCCAAGCAAAGCTGAACGGCCGCATTACTCTTTACTTAATAAAGAAAAGATTAAAAATGATTTTAATTTGAATATACCACACTGGAGAAGAAGCTTAAATAGATGTTTGAAAAAATGAAATGGATTTTTTTGCCATTAAATTAAATTTATCGGGTATTTTCACGTTAGATAACAAGTTGTAATCAAAGATAATAATGGTAATATGAATAAGAAGAGATATTTGTTAATAGTTTTAATATTCCTGGTAATTGCTTTGCCCATCATTGTATTTTTAAATGATTCGAAAAGACGTATGCCCTATCAGGCTGATGTTTCTGATATAGAGATTGACTCTATACAAATAAGTAGGTTTGAAAAAGTTCTATTCAATATTAATCCATTTCAAATTCAGGAGGAGTTAAAACCTTATACCGATGAGTTTTACTTTTTCCTGGGAGATGAGTTGGATAATCCTATGGCGCAGCAGCAATTATATGATTATGTCACCGATCCTGTTATTGTTGACTTGTATAATGAGACGGTCGAGGTGTTCCCTGACCTGAATGAGCTTGAAGAGCAACTCACCAAAGCTTTTACATATTATAAATATCATTTCCCGGATTTCGAAGTACCTGAGGTATATAGTTATGTTTCGGGGATGGACTTGCATGAGCCAATAAAATACAGTGATAACAATATAGCTATTGCTCTCGATATGTATCTCGGCTCCGATTTTACAAAATACCAAAAAGTCGGTATACCGGCATATCAGCTGATGAGGCGTTCGCCTGAGTTCATTGCACGTGATGTTATGTATACTATTGCTGAGGATAAAGCCGGTGAGCATATCAAAGCTGAAAGCCTTGTTGATTTCATGGTGCTTGAAGGGATGAAACTATATTTTCTTGATTGTATGATGCCAAATGTTCATGATACACTAAAAATAGGCTATACTTCAATGCAGGAATACTGGATTGAAAAGAATCAAGGCTTTGTGTGGAGCTACTTTATTGATAACCAGCTTTTGTATTCCACCAATCGTAATAAAATAAACAACTTCATAACCGATGCACCTTTTACATCTCCTTTTACGAAAAATTCATCACCGAGGGTTGCAGTATGGATTGGATGGCAAATAGTAAGGGAATATATGAGAAGAAACAGCGAGGTTGATCTGAAAACTCTTATTGAAATGTCGGATGCTGAGAAGATTTTTGTTAGCTCGAGGTATAAACCTTGATGGTGTTGTTGAGTTATTGATGTTGTATGGCTTTCGGGTTAAAAAGTTTGCGGCATTTATCAATATAAGTAAGTATTTCATCTCTGCCTGTAGCTTTAATTGCTGAAGAAACAAATGATGGTGGCAGTGGTTCCCAAAATTCAGCCAGCTTTTTTTCAAAGTTGTTAATGTTTTGTTTTATTTTAGCTTTATTGATTTTGTCAGCTTTGGTATAAGTAACTACAAAAGGAAGCTGATTTTCACCCATCCAGTATAGGAACTCGATGTCTATTGCCTGTGGCTCGTGCCTGATGTCAATCAGGAAAAATGTACTCATAAGCTGTTTTCGTTGTGTCAGGTACTGTTTGATCATCTTATCCCATTTTGCTTTTTCTGTTTTAGGTACTTTAGCAAAACCGAAACCCGGCAGATCAGTCAGGAACCATGAATTGTTTATCAGGAAATGATTTATTAATTGTGTTTTACCTGGAGTTGAAGATGTTTTTGCAAGCTTTTTCCTGTTCACAAGCATGTTTATCAAAGTTGATTTTCCAACGTTTGATCTGCCAATAAAAGCAAATTCCGGGAATGGTGCTTTTGGACAGTCATTAATACTTGCAGAACTTTTTATAAATTCGGCATTGTCTATAGTAAACATTTTACTGGAATGAATTATTTTCTGTAAGTGTCAATATGCCTTTTCTTTTTGGATTCATAAATGTCGCTAATGGTAACCATGATAGCGGTTTCCTCAACACCTCCAAAATGTTCATTTATAACAGTACCAAAAGTTTTCATGGTAGGACTTAATCCCATATAAGAATTTATCAGAGGAGGAATATTTTCATTACATTTTCTTACTTCCTGAAAAAGTATTTTGTGGTTTTCTTCAAAACTACTGCCATTGAACAACTCCTCAAATTCTGAAGGCGAATTTTCAATATATATTGGATCAATAGGCTTTACCAAGCCCTCTTTATCAGGGAAAAACTTATGAAGAAAAAAGAGTATCATATCCCTCGCCCGCTTATTAAAGTCTTTATACATAGTGACTTTTCCAAAAAAATACTTTTTGCCGGGGTGGTCAACAACCAAAGCTCCTAGTCCATCCCATAAATTGTCAAGTGAAAATAAACCCTTGCGGTTATCTTTTGAAGGTTGAAACTTGGGTTGAACAAATGATCGACCTAATTCTATAGTGTATGGCAGGTATTCATCAATAAAAGTTTGTGAAAACTTAAAATAGTTAGATGTTGATAATAAAGGAACACCATTGCTTTTGAATTTTGCTTCATCACAAAGGAAGTATCTGTATCCACCAATGATCTCGCGATCTTTGGGTGACCATACAATTAGTTGCTTATAAGGATTTGCATTGGTATCGAAATCGTCAATGTCAATAGATTTACCTGTTCCACCGCCAGCTTCACGAAAAGAAATTTCGCGCAAACGACCAAGTTCCTTGAGTACATTGGGCGCATCGTGATATGTCACCACATAGATAAGATTATCGCCATTATTGGTTGAGCGAAGAATCTTATGATTTGATAATTCCTCTTCTAATATATCACGACTTACGGGTGGAATTATTGGCTCCATATTATATCTTTTATCTTTATTTCAAATATTTTGTTTTAAAAAACAATTATTTACGGTTCAAATGGTTTATCATTGTAGGGCAAACTATATACATGTTGTTTTACCTTTTGTGCCCATTCATGATGAGTTTTTTCTTTTGTAAATATACTATTTGGAATTGGTTTGCCAAATGTTATTGTAATACTTTTACCCTTTTGTTTAAACATCTCGTCCGGAAGGTAAAGCATTTCAATGTTAAATTTTAAACCTATTTTTTTTCTAAAGCGGGCTAAGTTATAGAAAAATTTTGAATTTTTTCCTTGTATATGTACTGGAATAATATCCCTGTTGTGTTGGACGGCTTTTGTAATAAAACTTTTTTTCCAGGTTAAATCGTAAATTTTCCCCTTTTGCTTACGCGATACAAGCCCGGCAGGAAAAATAAGAATAAGGTCATCAGATTTATAAACACTTTCTATCAATTTAACGGATTCATAATTGCTTCTTCCATGCTTGTTTATCGGAACAAATAATTCTTTAAGATTGCGTAGCTCCAGGAGAAGATCATTAGCAAGAAATTTTATATCTTTCCTTTTTTTCCCAACAGCGTACATTAAAGCGATACCATCAAGACCACCCAATGGATGGTTTGAAGCAACAATATATCTACCTTTTGCAGGTAAATTTTCGGGGTTAACTACATGAACATCTGCGCCAAATTCGTTTTCAATCAACTCACCTATGAAGTCAAGGCCCATTTTTTCGCTATTGCGATTAATTGTAGCGTTGATCTCATCCTGGTGTGTAATATGTTTGATATACCTAATTATAAACTTAGGAATTAACGGATATAGCTTGCCGCCTTTTTTTTTGAAGATCTTATCTATATCAATAAAACCTTCTCTTTGATCCTTGTTTCCTTTTTTATCGTTAGTCTGTTCCATTTATTGTTTTAAAAATTGCTTTGTTATCAATAGTAGCTTTTTTTAATTAAATGTTACTTTTTAATATTAATAAGCCAACAACCGATAAGTAAACTACAAATATAAACAATTATTTTTTTGGCTTCAATGTTGGTTAAATAAGACACAATGCTTTTTATGTTTTTTTAGTTTTGTAAATTTATAGTTATTATACTACAGAGTTCACCAAAGTGTTAAATAGCGGGTTTTTGCCGACGCCTGTGTAACTACCTGAAAATCAAGGATAAAAAACCTTCCTCCTTGATACATAAAGACTTATAATAAAAAAGTTATCAACAATGTGGTAAAAAGTGGTAAATTGTGGTAATTTTGTTATTATATTTACACTCAAAATTAAAAAAAAGTGTGGGAATGTCTTATTTGTTAGGCGAATATGATTGCAGAGTTGATTCAAAGGGCAGGTTTGTTTTGCCTGCAGGGATCAAAAGGCAGCTTGGCGTACAAGACCAGGAGAGGTTTGTAATAAATCGTGGTTTTGAAAAAAACCTCACGCTTTATCCTGATAGCGAGTGGAAGCAGATTACGCATGAAATAAATTCGCTTAACCTTTACAATAAGAAAAACCGGGAGTTTGTAAGATATTTTTTTAGGGGCGCAACCGAATTACATATAGATTCAGCTAATCGTTTATTGCTGCCCAAAGCTCTTATTGACTATGCCGGTATCGAAAAAGAAATTGTGCTCTTTGCTTATGGACAAAGGATTGAAATATGGGCTAAAAGCGTTTATGAAGAAATGATGGACAGCGAACCGGATGATTTTGCATCATTGGCTGAAGAAGTTATGGGAAAAATAAAAAATAACGAAGGCGATGGTTAAATATCATGAACCTGTTCTGTTAAATGAAGTCATCGAAGGGTTGAACATAAAGAAAAACGGTATTTATGTTGATTCAACTTTTGGTGGTGGAGGCCATGCCAAGGCAATTCTTGAAAAACTTGATAATGGTAAAGTAATTGCTTTTGATCAGGACAAGGATGCAATGGCCAATATACCGGACGATGAAAGGTTGCTGTTTTTTAACCATAATTTCAGGTTCATCAAAAACTTTTTAATGTTTCATAATTTGATACCCGTTGATGGCCTTTTTGCTGACCTGGGGGTTTCATCATATCAGTTTGACCACCAGGAAAGAGGGTTCTCTACCAGATTCACCGGACCACTGGATATGAGAATGGACAAATCTGCCGGTAAAGATGCTGCAGATATTGTAAATAATTATGATGAACAAAAGCTGGTTGATGTTTTCAGGCTTTATGGTGAATTAAAAAATGCAAGAAACCTTGCTAAGACTATTATTAAAGAAAGAAATAATAAAAGCATTGAAAGCACAGATCAGCTGATTGAAGTATTGGAACAGTTTGCGCCGAGAGGTAAAAGAAATAAGTTTTTTGCCCAGGTGTTTCAGGCATTAAGAATTGAAGTGAATGAGGAACTTGATGCGCTTAAAGAATTCCTTGAACAATCACCCGGGGTTTTAAAACCAGGGGGTAGGCTGGTAATTATTTCTTATCATTCACTGGAAGACAGGCTTGTGAAGAATTTTATGAAGTCAGGAAACTTTGAAGGTGTTATTGAAAAAGATTTTTATGGAAATAAGTTGGTTCCTTTTAAGAGCATAAAAAAACTTATAATTCCATCGGAAATTGAAATAAAAAGAAATAACAGGGCTCGTAGTGCAAAATTAAGAATAGCGGAAAAAACATGACATTATGAGTGCAAATAGTTACAAAAACACTAACGAAAAATACAAAAAGAAGCCCAATAAGCTTTTTAAAAGTTTTTTTTCAATAATTGATGGCTCCTTTTTAACAAAATCCAGGATAATTGATCTTTTGCCTTTTTTCTTTTATCTAATGGGATTAGCATTATTATTAATATTTAATTCCTATTATGCTGAAAAGAAGGTAAGGGAAAAGGAAGAGTTGCGAAATGAACTTATTGAGCTTAGAATAAGATATATTACAACAAAATCGGAATTGATGTTTATTACAAATCAGTCGGAGATAGCACGAAAGCTTGAAGAAAGGGGGCTTGTTGAATCTACAATCCCACCCAGGGTTATTGAAATACCTGAAAAAAAGCGTGGTTTTTTGTTGAATATTTTTGACCGAAGTAATAACTGAAACTAATACTAAACTGAATTGTTGTGAGCAGCATTAAAAACGACATATTGTGGCGTGTTTACCTGGTCTACTTTGTTGTGGCGGTTCTTGCATTCCTTATCATTGCTAAGGTGGTTTATATACAATTTGCGGAAGGTGATAAATGGAAGGAGGTTGCAAGAAATACTACTTTACGGTATGTTGAAATTGATGCTAACAGGGGTGATATCTATGCTGATGATGGCAGGTTGCTTGCAACGAGTGTCCCTATGTATGAAATTCGTATGGACGTTAGCTCTTTTGTTACGTCAGATGAGTTGTTCTATTCAAAAGTAGACTCTTTGGCTTTCAATTTGTCCAGGCTTTTCCGCGACAGGGCTCCGAATCAATACCGTCAAATCCTGGTTGAGGGGCGCCGCAACCAGGAGCGTTACCTGCTAATAAAACGTAATGTATCATATAGTGAGTTGATTATGTTGCGTGACTTTCCTTTGTTTCGTAAAGGCCGGTACCGTGGGGGGTTGATTGTTGAGGAAAATACGCGAAGAGAAATGCCTTTCAGAAGTTTAGCTGCAAGAACTATTGGATATGAAAGGGGAGGTTATTATGTTGGTCTTGAAGGCGCATACAGGGATTACCTTGAAGGAGTGAAAGGGAAACGCTTAATGCGTAGAACAAGTGGTGGAAGCTGGATGCCTATAAATGATGAACATGAGATCAGCCCGCATAATGGGAAAGATTTGCTTACAACAATAAATGTAAACATACAAGATATTGTTGAAAACAGCTTGCGTAGGCAAATTCACAAGTATGGTGCTGATTATGGAACTGCTGTTGTTATGGAGGTTGCTACCGGTGAAATAAAAGCTATTTCTAATCTGTCAATATCAGGAGGTGACACCTACGAGGAGTTGTTTAACTACGCGGTTGGAGAAAGTGCCGAGCCGGGTTCTACTTTTAAGCTTGCTTCAATACTAGTTGCTTTGGAAGATGGTATTATTTCTCCTGAGGATTTTGTTAATACTGATGATGGAAGTATAACCTATGCCGATCGAACAATGTATGACTCTGATGATGAAGGGTTTGGAAGGATCACTGTTAAAGAAGCTTTTGAGATTTCTTCTAATGTCGGGATATCCAAAATAATATACGATCACTACAAGGATAAACCGCAAGACTATATTGACAAGATAAAGTCTTTTGGTCTTGGCGAAAAACTTGGGATTGAAATTAGTGGTGAAGGTAGCCCGGTTATTAAAGACGTTAGTAGTTCAGAGTGGTCTGGTGTGTCATTGCCGTGGATGTCCATCGGTTATGGCGTATCACTAACTCCGCTGCAGATTTTGACTTTTTATAATGCAATCGCAAATAATGGTAAAATGGTTAAGCCAATGTTTGTAAAAGAGATACGTCAGACCGGCGAAACATTAAAAAGATTCAATACAAAGGTGCTTAATGAGAGAATTGCTTCCAGGCGTTCGATCAAACAAGCTAATGATATGTTGGTAGGGGTTGTGGAAAATGGTACGGCAAAAAATATTCATACACCTGTTTATCAAATAGCGGGCAAAACCGGTACAGCGCAGGTTGCAAATACCAGGTTCGGGTATATTGGTGATTCCGGAGGAATAAGTTACAGGGCTTCTTTCGTTGGTTACTTTCCGGCTGACAACCCTCAATATTCAATGATTGTTGTAATCCATAATCCCAAGGGTTGGATATATACGGGAAGCCAGGTTGCTGCACCAGTGTTCAGGGAAGTAGCTGACAAAATTTTTGCAACACAATTAAATTTACCGTTACGCGATATTGAAGAACCTGTAATGGCTAAATTTCCAACTTTCAGGGGTGGCAATTACGATGACATTTTAAATGTATATAAACAATTGGGTAGCTACCCTGGAAACAAACCCCAGACAAATTGGGTTTCCGCTTCTGCTAGGGCTGATACTGTCGTGTTCCGCGACAGGGAGTTTATACAGAACCTGGTGCCTAATGTTGTTGGGATGAGCCTTAAAGATGCTCTGTATATTCTCGAAAATGCTAAAATGGAAGTGAAGTTTACCGGTAAAGGAATAGTGCGAAAACAAAGCATAAGACCGGGACTCAGAATTGAACCCGGGCAGGTTATTGTTCTTGAGTTATCTTAAAAATCAATGTGAATTTGAAAAACTTAAACGACATATTATATAAAAGTGGCTTGATTGAGGTAGCTGGCGATACTGACATCAAGATCAGCAATGTTGCGTTTGACTCCCGGAAAGTAAAGAAGGGAGACTTATTTGTTGCTGTAAGAGGTATTACAACAGATGGCCATTTATACATTAAGCAGGCAATAGAAAGGGGAGCTGCTGCTGTTGTATGTGAAGAGATGCCCGCTGTTTTAAAAGACGATATAACCTGTGTCAAGGTTAAAGATAGTTCAAAAGCTTTGGGACATATTGCATCAAACTATTATGATACGCCTTCATCCAAACTTAAGATTATTGGTGTAACCGGAACAAACGGGAAAACAACAATTGCTTCATTGTTTCACAGGCTTGTATTATTAACAGGCGCTAAAGCCGGGCTGATATCTACTGTGGCCAATATGATTGGGGAAAACAAAGAGACCTCAAGGTATACAACTCCTGACGCATTAGAACTGAATAAATTGTTCAATAGTATGGTAGAAAATGGTTGTAGTTATTGTTTTATGGAAGTCAGTTCACATGCTATCAGTCAATACCGTATAGAAGGTATAAGGTTTGAAGGTGGTATCTTTACTAATATATCCCACGATCACCTTGACTACCATAAATCCTTCGATGAATATCTTAAAGCTAAAAAGAAGTTTTTTGATAAACTTGACAAGAATGCATTTGCGCTTACAAATGTGGATGATAAAAACGGAATGGTAGTCCTTCAAAACTCAGAAGCTAAAAAATACAGCTATAGCCTTAAAAAGAAAGCGGATTTTAAAGGAAAAGTAATCGAAAACCTGATATCAGGCCTGCAGTTGCGAATTGATAACAGGGATTTTTGGTGTAAGCTTGTTGGTGAGCATAATGCATACAATCTTTTAGCAATTTATGGAGCTGCTGTTTTGATGGGATTTGATAAGGAGGAGGTGTTAATGTTGTTAAGCAGCCTTGAGTCGGTAGAAGGACGTTTTGAATATTTTATTAATGATAACAAAATTACGGCTATCGTAGATTATGCTCATACACCGGATGCTCTTGAAAATGTTTTAAAAGCAATAACGAAAATACGTACCAGGAATGAAAATCTTATCACTGTTGTGGGTTGTGGTGGTGACAGGGATAAAGATAAAAGACCTGTTATGGCCAACACAGCAGCAAAATATAGCGAAAAGGTGATATTGACTTCTGATAATCCAAGATATGAAGATCCGGAGGAAATTATAAAGCAGATGGAAGCAGGACTGGATCCCGTGGAGAAGAAAAAAACAATAAATATTACAGACAGAAAGCAGGCTATCAAAACGGCTTGCACTATCGCACGGCCAGGTGATATTGTCCTGGTTGCCGGAAAAGGACATGAGAAATACCAGGAAGTAAAAGGTGAGAAAAAACCTTTTGATGATAAATTAATATTGAAAGAATGTTTGGAATAATAAGTTAAAATTATAATAATAGAATTAAGCCGTACAAAAAAAGAACATAATCATTAATATATAGAAACATGTTTTACTACATCTTCCAGTTTCTCGAAAAGAACTTTGATATTCCCGGAACGGGTTTATTTCAATATATCTCTTTCAGAGCCGGTATGGCTGTTTTACTTTCTCTGTTTATATCATTACTGTTCGGTAAAAAGATCATTAATTTTCTGAAAAAGCAACAAATCGGGGAGAGGGTTCGTGATCTGGGACTGGAAGGACAAATGAAAAAGCAAGGCATCCCTACAATGGGAGGGCTGATTATAGTTGCAGCCATAATTATTCCAACATTATTATTTGCCAAGCTTGATAATATATATATAGTTTTAATGATTGTGGCAACAATATGGCTTGCTGCTATAGGATTAGCAGATGACTATATTAAAGTATTCAGGAAAGATAAAAAAGGATTACACGGCAAGTTTAAGATTGTAGGACAGGTTTTGCTTGGTGTGATAGTTGGTACAACACTTTATTTTAATGAATCTGTTGTAATCAGGGAGAAAGTACAAAGTGAGTTTGAATTTGTTGCACCAACAGGTCTGCTACAGATTGATCAGCCTGAGCAGCCGGCTTCACCATTCGCCAGAGAATCGGTAAAATCTACTAAAACAACAATACCTTTTTTTAAGGATAATGAATTGGATTATGCGATACTTATTGAATGGATCTTTGATGAAGATTATCAAAAATATGCTTACCTGGTTTATATTCCGATAGTTATTCTGATAATTACAGCCGTGTCAAATGGAACAAATCTTACTGATGGGCTTGATGGCCTTGCTACAGGTACGTCAGCTATAATAGGTGCAACATTGGCTGTACTTGCATACGTTTCTGGCAACATACTGTTTGCGGATTATCTTAATATCATGTATATCCCCAATACAGGAGAGCTCGTAATTTTTATGGCTGCATTCATAGGTGCGTGCATAGGTTTTTTGTGGTATAACTCTTATCCTGCCCAGGTTTTTATGGGAGATACAGGAAGCTTGTCGCTTGGTGGTATTATAGCTGTATTTGCTATTGTTATAAGAAAGGAACTATTAATACCCCTTTTATGTGGTATATTCTTAATTGAAAGCTTGTCGGTTATGATACAAGTTGCATGGTTTAAAATCACAAAATTACGCTTTGGTGAAGGAAGAAGAGTTTTTCGCATGGCTCCTTTACATCATCATTATCAGATGAAAGGATACCACGAAGCAAAAATAGTGCAGAGGTTTTTTATAATAGGTATTCTATTAGCAGTATTGTCAGTTATTACACTTAAAGTAAGATAAATAGGTTCTTATTAATAATATTTAAAGAATTAAAGTTAAATATGTGTTCTCAGTGTCTTGTTAAACAGCAGATTGTATGCATATAAAACAACAAATAATGAAACCCTAATTAACTAAACATTCACAATACAGAATGTATGATGAGGTTGATGGATTGATTTGTTTAGTCGTTGAGTTGATGGTTACTGAATACTGAACACACGTTACAAAGTTACTAGAAATCAGAACTTTAAATATATTTTATACAGATGAAAAGTGCCGGTAGAATAGTTGTTTTGGGTGGAGGAGAAAGCGGAGCCGGCGCGGCATTGTTAGCAAAAAAGTTGGGATACATAGTTTTTGTATCTGATGCCGGAAAAATTGCAGATAAATATAGAAACGTTCTTATAAATAATAATATCGGATGGGAGGAGTCAAGGCATAGCCGGAATATTATCCTTGATGCTGACGAAATAATCAAAAGTCCTGGCATCCCTGATAATGTCGAGATTATTCGTATGGCTAAGGATAATAACATACCTGTAATTAGTGAAATTGAGTTTGCAGGAAGATTTACTAAAGCCAAAAAGATTTGCGTTACCGGGAGCAATGGTAAAACAACCACTGCAAACATGGTGTATCATATTTTGAAAAAAGCCGGCCTGGATGTATGTTTAGCCGGAAATGTTGGTGAAAGCTTTGCATTTAAATTAGCGCAGCGTGATTATGAGTATTTCGTTTTGGAAATTAGCAGCTTTCAACTTGATAATATGTATGAGTTTAAATCTGATGTTGCCATTTTGCTTAACATTACTCCCGATCATATGGACAGGTATGACAATGATTTTGAAAAATACTGCAACTCTAAGTTCAGGATTATTCAAAATCAAAAAGCCGGCGATTATTTCATATATAATGCAGATGATCCGGTAATTATAGAAAAATTGGATACAATAAAAACAGGTGCTAAATGTTTGCCTTTTTCTCAAAAAGTATTCCTGGAAGAAGGAGCCTGTATCGATAATAATAAAATAAAGTTCAAAATCAATAATAAGGAGTTTTATATGAACTTAGCAGACTTATCCTTAAAGGGAAAACACAACACTTATAACTCTATGGCTTCGGGAATAACCGCCCGCTTGTTTGATATTCGCAAAGTCATAATCAAAGAGAGTTTAAGTGATTTTCGCAATGTAGAACACAGGCTTGAAACTGTGAGTGTTGTCAGAGGAATAGAGTTTATAAATGACAGCAAGGCTACAAATATAAACTCCACGTGGTTTGCTCTGGAAAGTATGACTAAGCCTATAGTTTGGATAGTCGGCGGAATAGATAAGGGTAATGATTATTCGGAGCTAAAAGAGTTGGTAAAACAGAAGGTCAAGGCTATTATTTGCCTTGGTGAAGATAACAGTCGTATCATCGATGCGTTCAGAGATGAAGTATCCGATATAGTTGAAACAGTTAGCGCAAAAGACGCTGTAAAAACGGCATACTCAATAGGTAAGCCGGGCGATGTGGTATTGTTGTCTCCAGCTTGCGCAAGCTTTGACTTATTTGAAAACTTTGAAGACCGGGGAAACAAATTTAAGCAAGCAGTATATGATTTGTAAACCAGTTTTTTTAATATGTAAAGTCGGAATAGGTAATTTGTTGATTTAATAATGAAATACAAAGCCAGGAATTATGAGTGTTTTGTTTGATAAAATAAAAGGCGATAAGACAATTTGGATGGTGGTAATCCTGCTATCTGTAGTTTCAGTCCTTGCTGTTTACAGTGCTACAGGCACGTTGGCTTATCGTTTCAGAGCAGGCAATACTGAGTACTACATTCTGAAGCATTTCATAATACTCTTATTTGGCCTTGTATTAATGTATGTGGCGCATAGAATTAAATATACTTATTATTCCAGGCTTTCACAAATTATGTTGTTCCTGGCAATACCTTTGCTTATCATTACATTATTCCGTGGAACAACTATTCATGAGGCTAACAGATGGCTTACATTGCCAATAATTAACATAAGCTTCCAAAGTTCTGATTTTGCCAAAATAGCTTTGATTATGTACCTTGCCAGGCTTCTGACCAAAAAGCAAGACCAGATTAAAGATTTTAAATCCGCCTTTTTGCCTGTGATACTTCCTGTATTGATCGTGTGCGGGCTTATTTTGCCGGCAAACTTGTCAACTGCAATTGTGATATTCCTGACGTGCGTGGTTCTGATGTTTGTAGGAAGGGTTAACTTCAAGTACATTTTTGCCATGTGTTCGATAGGTGTGGTATTACTTTCATTATTCATTGTAATTATGATGAGATCTCCCGAACAGGGAAGATTGGTTACATGGCAAAGCAGGATTGATAACTATGTTAATAAAGACAATAGTGATACTTATCAGATTGATCAGGCAAAAATTGCTATTGCAACAGGAGGAGTGTTTGGTAAGATGCCGGGAAACAGCACTCAAAGAAATTTTTTACCACAGGCATTTTCGGATTTTATATATGCTATAATTATTGAAGAATATGGTTTGATTGGCGGTATTACGATAGTTCTGCTTTATATGATTTTGCTTTTCAGGGGGATAAAAGTGGCACACCAGAGTCCTGGGACTTTTGGTACCTTGCTGGCAACTGGGCTAACGTTTACCCTTGTTTTTCAGGCAATGATAAATATGGCTGTGACTGTTGATCTTATACCGGTTACAGGGCAGCCGCTACCGCTTATTAGTATGGGTGGTACATCTTTATGGTTCACAGGTATCGCTGTTGGTATTATTCTTAGTGTGAGCAGAAAAATTGAAGAAGACCAGGAAGAACAAACAGAAGGAGGTGTTTATGCATCAGCGTGAGTCTATAAAAGTATTAATAAGTGGCGGAGGAACCGGCGGACACGTGTTCCCTGCCATTGCTATTGCTGATGCTTTGAAAAAACAGGTTCAAAAACCACAAATTCTTTTTGTAGGTGCTAAAGGAAAGATGGAGATGGAAAAAGTGCCTAAAGCCGGATATCATATCCTGGGACTTAATATAGCAGGATTGCAGCGAAGAATTACTTATAAAAACCTCATTGTGGTTTTCAAACTATTGGATAGTATGATAAGGGCTAGAAATATAATAAAAAGATTCAAGCCTGATGTTGTTATAGGTGTTGGTGGATATGCCAGCGGGCCTGTACTTTATGCTGCTGCAAAAAGACATATACCAACAATAATACAGGAACAAAACTCTTATCCCGGTTTGACCAACAGGCTACTGGCAAAAAAAGTGTCGAAAATTTGCGTGGCTTATGACGGTATGGATAAATATTTCCCTAAATCGAAAATATATTTAACCGGAAACCCTGTAAGAAAAGATATACTTAACCTTGATGATAAACGAAGTGAAGCTCTTAAGTATTTTGGGATTTCCGGTAAGAAGAAAACATTATTGGTATTAGGTGGCAGCCAGGGAGCAAGGACGATAAATCAGAGTGTGAAGGCAAACTTAAAGCTTTTTATAGATAATGATATTCAGGTTATCTGGCAAACAGGCAAGTTATATTTTAAAGAAGCTAATGAATATGCAAAGGAGTTAAATAGAAAAGAAATTTTGGTTGTTTCTTTTATTGAGAAAATGGACTTAGCTTATAGTGCTTGTGATATGGTGGTTTCAAGATCGGGAGCTATCAGCGTAAGCGAGATAAGCGTTGTGCAAAAGCCTGCAGTTTTTATACCATCACCAAATGTTGCTGAAGATCATCAAACTAAAAACGCGCAGGCCCTGGCCAATCATAATGCAGCAATCATTGTTAAAGATTCCGAAGCCAGGGAAAAGCTCGGTGAAGTTGTGGTGGAAACAATCCTTGATAAGGATAAAAAACAAAGGTTAAAAGAAAAAATAGCCGGATTTGCAATTAAAGATTCGGCCGACAGAATAGCAAGTGTTGTGTTGAACTCATTAAATAAATAATTATTGTGGATTTTAAGTCATTAAATAGCGTTTATTTCATCGGTATCGGGGGTATTGGTATGAGTGGTTTGGCCAGATACTTCATTGATCAAGGCGTTGAAGTTGCCGGGTATGACAAAACCCCGTCACCATTAACCAGCAGCCTTCGCAGGTTGGGAGTGAACGTTATTTTTGAAGATAACCCGGAAGAGCTACCCGGAAATACAGACCTTGTAATTTATACTCCGGCAGTAAAGGATGAGCTCAATATTATTAAAGCATTAAAAGGCCGTGGCGTGAAGTTTATTAAGAGAGCAGAAGTTCTTGGATTGATTTCTGAAACAATTCCTGCAATTGCTGTTGCAGGTACTCATGGCAAAACAACAGTTTCCTCTATACTTGTACATATAATGAAAACCGCAGGAATCAGGATTTGTGGTTTTGTTGGCGGAGTTACCAAAAATTACTTGTCTAATTATATTGGAGATAAAAACCCGCAATGGATGGTAGTTGAAGCTGATGAATTTGACAGGTCCTTCCTGAACCTCAATACTTTCTATGGTATTGTTACATCCATGGATCCTGATCACCTTGATATATATGAAAACCACAAATCATTAAAAGATGCATTTTTTCAGTTTATGCAAAAAGTTAATGAAGAAGGGCATCTTATTATAAAAGAAGGTCTGCCGTATCCTGATAATTATAAAATACCTGTAACAACCTACAATAGTTCGGGAAATAGCGCAGATATTGTAGCAAAGAGTATTAACAAAGAGGACTTGATAAATTATTTTAATGTACAAGGGAAGTTAAATATTGATAAACTTAAATTGAAAGTTCCCGGTTTGCATAATATTGAAAATAGCCTTGCAGCAATTACTGCAGCTTATTTGCTCAAAATTGATACAAAAACGATCGCAAAAGCCATCAATACATATGAAGGTGTGCAGAGAAGATTTGATATTAAATATTATAGCAATGAAATAACTTATATTGATGATTATGCACATCATCCCGAAGAGCTAAAGGCTTTTATTTCATCTGTAAGGAATTTGCTGCCCGGTAAAAAAATTACCGGTGTTTTTCAGCCGCACCTGTATTCTCGTACAAGAGATTTTGCTGATGAGTTTGCGCAAAGTTTGCAGCTTCTTGACGAGCTTATACTCCTTGATATTTATCCGGCACGTGAAAAACCAATCGAAGGAGTTACAAGCAAGATGCTGTTTGACAAAATAAATTTAAAAGAAAAACACCTGGTAAAAAAAGAAAAGGTAATTGATTTTTTGAAAAATAGAAATTTTGAGGTTCTTTTAACACTGGGTGCCGGAAATATTGACAGACTGGCTGAGCCTTTGACAGAAATGATTAAACAAAAAAATTAATATCACTAGTAATGGTCAAGAGATTGTTTAAAGCGCTTTATTATATAATTGTTATTGCAATAATTTTTGTATTGCTTGGCTTGGCTATTGACTCCAACAAGTCAGTGGTATGCAATTATTTTGATGTTAATGTTGACCATTCGTGCGGGAACTTTTTTATTGATGCCGGCAGGATTGAGGTCGAGGTTTATAAGTCTTTTGATACTTTGCCTGGGAAAAAACTTAAAAATATCAGCTTAGGCAAAATAGAAAACTTTATTTCGGGTATGACTTATGTGAAGTCTGCGGAAGTATACAGAACTATTGACGGTCAAATAAAAGCTGAAGTAAAACAAAGGAAACCTCTGGCAAGAATTATCAACAACAGCGGGCAAAGTTTCTATATTGATAAAGATGGAAAGCTAATGCCTGCCAGCAATGATTTTACTGCCCGTGTTATTATTGTTACAGGTGATATAAATGCAAAATATACGCCGGTGATTGATTTAAATGAACCCTTGATTGATGAATTCAATGATAAGGATAATAATATTTTAAAGGAAATTTATGAGCTTACATCCTATATTCATGGCAATAAACTTTTAAGCTCTTTTATTGACCAGGCTTATGTGACATCAAACAATGAGTTTGAATTAATTCCAAAAAACGGAATACATGTTATAGAATTTGGAAATACAGACAGGATGGAGCAAAAATTCCATAAGCTTATGGTTTTTTACAAACATGGATTGACAAAACTAGGATGGAATAAATATAGTAGATTAAACCTTAAATATAAGAATCAAGTTGTATGTGTAAACTAAAAAAACAATAAATATATGACATCATCAGAACTAATAGTTGGACTAGATATCGGTTCAACAAAAATTGCTTGCATAGTAGGAAGAAAAAATGAATATGGAAAGATTGAGATCCTTGGATTGGGCAAAAGCAATTCCCTTGGTGTTAGCAGGGGAGTAGTGTCAAACATCCAACATACTGTTGATTCAATGCGTGCTGCTGTAAAAGAAGCTGAACAACAGTCGGGTGTTGCAATTAAGGTAGTTAATGCAGGTATAGCAGGGCAACACATACGTAGCCTTCAGCATCGGGGAAATATTATTCGTAACAGCATAGAAGAAGAGATAGGTCAGCAGGATATTGATATGCTTATTGAAAACATGTATAAGCTTGTATTGCCACCCGGTGAAGAAATTATCCATGTCATTCCACAAGAGTACATTATTGATAATGAACAGGGTATTCGTGAGCCAATAGGAATGTCAGGTATATGTCTTGAGGCTAACTTCCATATAATAACCGGACAAGTGGCTGCTGCTAAGAACATTGAAAAATGTGCTACTAAAGCGGGTCTTGAGATTACTGAAATGATTTTGGAACCGCTTGCCTCGGCAGAAGCTGTTCTAAGCAAGGAAGAAAAAGAAGCCGGCGTTGTGCTGGTTGATATAGGAGGCGGTACAACCGATATAGCTATTTTCCAGGATAATATCATTCGCCATACTGCGGTAATACCCCTTGGCGGTAATATAATCACTGAAGATATAAAAGAAGGATGTTCTATTATAAGAAGCCAGGCTGAAGCATTGAAAACAGGGTTTGGCTCTTCTCTTGCAAGCGAAAATAAGGATGATGAAATAGTTTCAATACCAGGACTTAAGGGCCGTGAACCAAAAGAGATATCATTGCGAAACCTCGCTCATATAATACAGGCAAGAATGGAAGATATAATTGAGCATGTTTATTACGAGATAAAAACTTCAGGATTTGAAAAAAAACTTATTGCAGGGGTCGTTCTTACCGGTGGAGGAAGCCAGCTTAAACATGCAGCACAACTTGCGGAGTTTATCACAGGTATGGATACCAGGATAGGGTATCCAAATGAACATCTTGCACAAAATTTAACAGGCGAAACAGGAAGCCCCATGCATGCAACCGGTGTAGGACTTGTTATTAAAGGGTTTCAAAATATTGAAAATAAAAAGAAAAAGAAACAGGGTATTGTCACGCAGGGTAGAAATTTTAAAAACGGATTTTTGTCCAGGATAAAACAGTTTTTTGAAGATGAGGACAGTAACACCTGATAACAGGCACTGTTGCTAATATTGAATATAAGTTTAAAGATAAATTTATATAGCTTACAAATAAAATTGAATAAAAATGAATAAAGATACTATGATAAAATTTGATTTACCCAAAAACCAGTCATCCATAATCAAGGTATTAGGGATTGGCGGTGGTGGCAGCAATGCTGTAAACCACATGTTCAGGCAGGGCATTGAAGGTGTTGATTTTATTGTTTGCAACACCGATTCGCAAGCCTTGCAACAAAGTCCCGTTCCAAATAAAATACAATTGGGAGCGGCCCTTACCGAGGGCAGGGGAGCTGGCAGTTTGCCTGAGGTCGGAAGAAATGCTGCCCTTGAAGATATTGATAATGTTAAAGAAGTGCTGGAGAAAAACAGCAAAATGATCTTTATTACAGCCGGAATGGGCGGCGGTACAGGTACCGGGGCTACACCCGTTGTAGCCGAAGCAGCTAAAGAGCTTGGGATACTTACCGTTGGTATAGTTACCCTGCCGTTTGCATTTGAGGGTCGAAAACGTAAAATGCAAGCAGATGAAGGTATAAAACAGCTAAAAGAAAATGTTGATACGTTAATTATTATCTGTAATGACAAACTGCGTGAACTTTACGGAAATCTTTCAGTAACTGAAGCTTTTGGTAAGGCAGATAATGTTCTTACTACCGCAGCTAAAGGCATTGCAGAAATTATTACCAGGACAGGTTATATTAACGTTGATTTCGCAGATGTTAAAACCGTTATGTCCAACAGTGGGGTTGCTATTATGGGTAGTGGTACAGCTGAAGGCGAAAACAGGGCTGTTAAAGCTGTTGAAACTGCCCTTGCTTCACCTTTGCTTAATGATAACGATATCAGAGGTGCAAGCAATATATTGCTTAATATTACCAGCGGTAAGGAAGAAGCACTGATGGACGAGATTACTGAAGTAACTGATTATATTCAGACTGAAGCCGGCTCAAATGCCGAAATTATCTGGGGCCTCGGGAAAGACGAAAACCTGGTTAACAAAATTAGTGTTACCCTTGTTGCAACAGGATTTGATGCAAACACAAAATTTGGGTATGACTTTGAGAACGAAGAAAAAGAGAAAAAAGTAGTGGTGCTTGAACCGCAAAAGACTCGATCAAGCCAGAAAACGGAGAAACCCACCGAGGCAACAGATGAAGCAGCAAATGAAATAAAAGTTGTAAGCAGAAGCGAGATACAAAAAAAGAAGAAAAACCAAGCTAATGAAGATGATATTATAAAAAGGAAAAACCCCGTGATCGAATTTGACCTTGACAAAACAAATACAGAAAGCTTGGATGAGAATAATACAAAAAAAGATGATAAAAATTCTGATCAGGAGGATAAAAATGAAATAACTTTTACTGAGAAACAACTGCAGGAACGAGCCTATGAACGCGAAAAAAGATTAAGAGATCTTAGCCTTAAACTTAAAACACCGGAAGGACTAAAGGATGTTGAAAATGAGCCTGCTTTTATAAGGAGAAACGTAGTGTTGAATAAAGTGCCTTCCAGTTCTGATACACATGTCTCTCATTATACACTTGACGTAGATAAAGATAAGAACGTTAAAATCAAATCAAATAACTCGTTTTTGCACGATAATGTTGATTAATTAATTGCAGGTTGACGGTTATAATATAACAACAAGGTTTTATTTATCTTGAAATTATTACATTAATTAGTACTTTTGTAAAAAAAAGTTTGGAATTTATATTGAGTTATTTTGCTAAAAGATGATGATAAAACCACCTGCATTTATTTGTTTCCTTCTCTTTTTTGGCTTTCTTTTTGTCAGCTGTGAAGATAAGTATGATCTTGACAAGATTGCCGAAGAAGATGAAAAAAAAATTCAAAAATTCATAGAAGAAAATGACCTGGATGCAGAACGCCATCCTTCGGGTTTATATTACGTTATTGAAGAGGAGGGTAGTGGAGATAATCCAACTTCAGATTCTTTTGTGGAGATCACTTATAAATCTACCCGGTTGAACGGTGACCTCATTTCGCAAAATCAGAATTTTACTCTTAATCTTTCCAATGAAATGGAAGGCCTGAGAATTGGTATACCTCTTTTTAAGCGTGGAGGCGAAGGAATTTTAATAATTCCAACAGCATTGACTTTTGCTGATCATTATTATAATCCTTACCAAACAAGCAATGTGGTGGTATATTACATTGAATTGATAGATTTTTTGTAGTAATTTTGTTATAGATGACATTGTCCGATGAGAAATACAACGGCTTGAGAGAAAAACTTGAAAAGCAAAACAAATGGCCCAACATATATATGTTCAAGTTTATTATGCCGGCAGATAACAAGATCATGGCACAGGTTGAGAGTTTGTTTGATGATAATGCAACAATTTATCGTAAAGAATCAAAAAAAGGAAAATATCTGTCGATAACCGTAAAAGATAAAATGCATGATGTAGAGCAAGTTGTGGCAATTTATAAAAAAGCTGAAAAGATCAATAACCTAATGATATTATAATTAAATTTTTAAGCAAAAATAAATAATAAAGATGGCAAGTATCAGAGATTTAAAGAAAGATATAAATTATCTTATAGACGAAATTATAGGTAATTGTTTTTTGTATTATTATATTGTTAAAAACGATAAGCGAAAAAAAATTGACGAGTTAATAGAAGAGATCGTTGAATTTAGAAACAAAATGATTGACAAAGTCAACAACCCTCCTGAAAACTTTAACAATAAGACAAAGAAGTCATACTATCGCGAGATACACAATGAGCTTATTAGCAAAGCAAATGATGCCTTCGAGAAAATTAACCAGCTTGAAAAGTAATGTTTAAGTTGTGGGTTTATCAATTTGGCTAATAATTAATAATTCCTGCTATTTTCTTATCTACTTTTTGAATATGGTTGACTAGCCATTCTTTCAAAAATTTAGAAGTCTCAATACTAATAAGTATTTCCTCATTTTGGTATTTTTCAACAAGCTCGCTTAATTTAAATTTAAACTCCTCATGTTGTTCCTTGTGAAATGTATATTCCTCCATAGGATAGTTATGCGAACGCATTAGATCTTCTTCGGCATTGAAGTGATAAATGGTGTAATCATTGAGCTCATGTAAAATACCGTCCATGATCTCCTTTGCATTGCCTTCACGCATTGCTTCATGCAATTGATTGATAAGACTTATCAGAGTTTGGTGGTGTTTATCAATACTCTCGATTTTTACACTGTATAAATCGTTATTCCATTGAATAAGTGGCATATGTATTAGTAGTTTTTAAATATAGTTACCGGCAAATACAAAAACAAAAAATATACAAACGGCAAAGTATGTAAATAGAAACATATATAACGTGGTTTTTGTTTAATAAAAAATTTGAAAAATAAAAAACATATAAACTTGACAATTACTAAAAAGTTGGTATATCAACTGGTGAGTAGTTGTTTTATATCTTGTTAGGTTTAAAATTTTTATGGACAACTAATTTTCAGATAGTAGCTTAATCAGTATTCATTCTGAATAAAGACATTAATATTGCCGCAGCCACTGAGGCGTTTAATGAGTCGGGCTTTAATTCATTATCAGAGTCATAGGGAGGTATTGTTACTTTATGAGTGATAAAATTTTCTACTTCAACTGAAATTCCTTTGGATTCATTACCAACAACGAGTATTGCATTTTTTTGAAATTTTTGTTTGAAAGCATTTTGTCCGTTAAGCACGGCTCCGTAAACCGGGACTTTGTTTTTATGCATATTCAGGTAATTAATAATGTTTGTGTAGAATATGTTTATTCTGCAGAATGAACCCATAGTTGCCTGAATGACTTTTGGATTGTAAAGGTCAACGGTATCTCCAGAGCAAATTATATTGTTTATTCCAAACCATTCAGCAGTTCTTATTATGGTGCCCAGGTTTCCCGGATCCTGAATGTTTTCAATAAGCAAGGTAACCTTGTTCTGTGGATCAGGAATTTGCTTTTGTTGGGGTATATTTACTAAAGCAAGAGCTTGGTTAGGGGTTGTTTGTTGACTTATGTTTTTAAGTTGGCTTGGGGTTAGTGATACAATGGTCAGGTGTGAGGATAAAAAATTCTTATTCTTCTCAATCCAGGTCGGCGTTGCATATATGCTGTTTATTTGAAGGTTGCTGTTGATCAATTCCTTGATTATTTTATCACCTTCAGCTATAAACTCACCGTACCGTTCACGGTATTTTTTGATACCAAGAGAACGAATTTTCTTTGCCTGGTTTTTTGTCAACATATCTATTGTGCAAACAGGATATATAAAAATTCGAATTAAGGTGCAATTTACATAAAAAAATATCGTGCAAAACGATATAGCTGTAAAATCATTTTGCACGATAAGTGTAAATTATACTATGAAAAAGCTGTAATAAAACTTTGCACTTATTAATTATTCGGCATGCACCTCAAATTTAATATCAATGCGAACGTCTTTATGCAAATTTATTTTTGCTTTATATTCACCAACTTCTTTAATCGAATCTCCGTCAATCAATATTTTTTTGCGGTCAATATCAACATCATATTGTTCCTTAAGAGCTTCTGAGATTTGCAAAGGATTCACTGAGCCGAATATTTTTCCAGAGGTACCAGCTTTTGCACCAATTTTAAGCTTTGCATCCTGAATTTTCTCAGCTATTTTTTCAGCTTCTTTCTTAATCTTTTCTTCTTTAAAAGCTCTTTGCTTAAGAACTTCAGCTAATACTTTCCTTTCAGCACCTATGGCCATTACGGCATATCCTTTTGGTATCAGGTAGTTTCGGGCATAACCGTCTTTCACGGTTATTATATCATCTTTAAAACCCAGGTTTGGTATGTCTTGTTTTAAAATAATTTCCATCTTTTAGCCTCCTTATTTTAATAGGTCAGTAACATATGGTAATAAAGCAAGGTGTCTGGCGCGCTTAATAGCTTGAGATACTTTTTTCTGGTATTTTACTGATGTACCTGTTACACGCCTGGGAAGAATTTTCCCCTGCTCGTTCACAAATTTTAATAGAAAGTTTGCATCTTTATAATCAATATATTTTATGCCTGATTTTTTAAACCGGCAGTACTTTTTCTTTTTTATATCCACCGCTATGGGTGCCAGATATCTTATTTCTGAATTTTGTTGTTGTGCCATATGAAATTTATTTTTGAAATTCGTTAATTAGATTTTTCTTTTACTTCAGGTTTCTCTTTTGCTTCAGATTTCTCTTCAGGCTTTTCTTCCTTCTTTTCTTCAGCTTTGTCTTTTTGTGTTCTTTTCTTCTCGTTGTAAGCTATAGCATGTTTGTCAAGTGCTACTGTCAGAAAACGGATTACTCTTTCATCACGTTTAAATTCAAGTTCAAGCTTAGCAATTAATTGGGGGTCAGCTTTAAACTCGATCAAATGGTAAAAACCTGTTGATTTTTTTTGTATTGGGTATGCTAATTTGCGAAGTCCCCAAGGATTTTCATAAATAATTTCGGCACCATTTTTTTTCAAATAGTCTTGAAATTTACTTACCGCTTCCTTCATCTGTTCATCAGATAAAACGGGAGTCATAATGAAAACGGTTTCGTACTGTTTTTGCATTTTTTTGTTAATTAATAATTAATACTACATTTAATTAATTTTCAAGCTTTCTATTATTTATAGAAAACGGAGGGCAAAGATAGTAAAAATTTTTATTGCAGGAAACGATTATTGTTATATGAAGTTTAATTTTTTATACTTCCGGGAGAGAATTAATCATCAAACAGAAAATCCTCAATTTCTTTTTCATCATAATAATCATCATTTTTCTGCTTGTTTAATTCATCTTCAAAAAAAACAGGGTTTAGTTTTTTTGCTTTTTTGAAATCTTTTTGTGCTTCTTTCTTTTTCCCAATTGAATTGAAAGCTTCGCAACGACCTAGTATGGCAAGAACAAACTTTTTATCCAGTTTTATTGCAATTGTAAAATATTCAATAGCCTTATTATATTCTTTTTTAAGCAAAGAAGCCATTCCTTTTCCAAACCATGCTTTTGCGCTGTTATTATCTCTTGACAGGCATCTCTCAAAGCAATCGTATGCTTTTTGATATTCTTTAAGTAAAAGATAACATCCCCCCATATCGTAATATCCATCAGCATAGTCAGGGTTTATTTCAATTGATTTTTCAATGTCGGATAGTGCCTGGTTTGTATTATTAAGGCTTCCTTTGACCAATCCTCTCAGATGAAATCCTTTATGGCTTTTTGGTTCTTTCTTAAGAAATTGGTTCAGGTCATGTAAAGAGCTTTCATACTCCTTCATTTTAAAATATACGCATGCCCTGCCATAAAGCGCATCGCTGTTCTTTTCATTCTCAATGATTTTGGTAAAAACCGCCTGCGAATCATTGTAATTCTTTTTGAAAAATTTTTTCCATGCTTTTTCAATTAATGTAGTTTGCGGTTTTTTATTTGTATCTGCCATATCCTTATTATAACTAGAACTTAAAAAAGTAAACTCAATGTTTTGATTTTTGCATGATAACTTATATGCCTTTGTTAGAACGGTTCAAATATAATCATGATTCGCAAATCAAAAAAAAGAATTATAAGAATTAATCGTTTTTTTAAGTAATTGTGCAAATGTTCGATATATAGTATATTTTTGCTGAAAAAATATATTAATGTTTAAAGGATTCCGTAGACATGAAAGATTTAGAGAGTTTAATTAACAAGGCTTGGGATGATATTGGTCTTTTAAAGGACAGCAAGTACAAGAATGTTGTTATAAAGGTTATTGATATGCTAGACAGGGGAGATGTGCGTGTTGCTGAGCCAATTTCCGGCAAATGGCAGGTTAACCAATGGGTGAAAAAGGCTGTGGTAATGTACTTCAGGGTTTCTGAGATGCAAACACTGAAGAGTGGTTTATTTGAGTTTTATGATAAAATACCCATGAAGAAGAATTATTCTGATATTGGTGCGCGTGTTGTGCCGCATGCTATAGCCCGTTACGGCTCTTTTTTGGCATCAGGTGTTATTATGATGCCTTCCTATGTTAATATAGGTGCTTATGTTGATGAAGGTACTATGGTTGATACATGGGCTACTGTTGGCTCTTGTGCGCAGATTGGCAAAAACGTGCACTTAAGCGGTGGAGTGGGAGTTGGAGGAGTCTTGGAGCCTTTACAGGCAGCCCCGGTAATTATTGAAGATGGCTGTTTTATTGGTTCACGCTCAATTATTGTTGAAGGTACAAGAATAGGCAAAGAAGCAGTTCTTGGTGCTAATGTGGTTATCACCAGGTCAACAAAAATAATAGATGTTACCGGAAACGTTCCTATATACTATGAAGCTGAGGTGCCGCAAAGAAAGGTTGTTATTCCGGGCTCCTATACCAAAAAATTCCCTGCCGGTGAATACCAGGTTCCCTGTGCTCTTATTATCGGTGAAAGGAAAAAATCAACGGATCTGAAAACATCACTTAATGAAGCTTTGAGGGAGTTTGGTGTGTCGGCTTAAAAAATATTATTATCGCACTGTAATGAGAATTTTATTTGTACATACAATAGGCAGAAAAAAATATGGCGGCGGTGAAAGATGGGTTGTTAATGCTGCAGCTGGGCTAAAAAGCAAAGGGCATGAAGTATATATAATTAGTAAGCCAAACTCAATTATTGTAAAGAAAGCTGAGGAGAAAAAACTTACTACAATCCCTTTTAATATTGTAAGTAATTTAAGTTTATATCATGCCTACATGCTTTCCAGATTCTTCCGTAAAAAAAAGATTGATGTGGTTATAAGTAAGGGACGTGATCTGGCTATAGCTGGCCTGGCTTCGAAATGGGGAGGCAACCCTTTGGTTATTAGGCGTAGCGGTTCTCCTCCACGTGGCAGAGCACGCAAACATGTTTTCTTGACCAGGTGGTTGGCTGATGGTGTAATCACTAATACCAAAACAATTTGCGATTTCTATATAAATAAGGGATTTCAAGTACAAGACTATGTAAAGGTCATTTACAACGGCCTTAAGATATATGATAATATTACTGCTTATGATTATAAAGAATTATTCCCGGGTAAAACTATTGTCTTGTGTGTTGGGCGTTTGGTAGCTGAAAAGGGGTACTTCTACCTAATAGATGCTTTGCCAATTATAAAAGAAGTGTTTCCGGATATGTTGTTTTTCATAATAGGGGAAGGTAAAGACAAAACTAAGATGGTTAGTTATGCTAAGAAAAAAGGTGTTGAAAATATGATTTGCTTTGCCGGTTATATTGACCAGCCTGTTTCATATTATAAAGGATGTGATTTTTTTGTACATCCTTCATTATTTGAGGGTATGCCAAATGTTGCCATGGAGGCAATGGCGTATGGTAAACCTGTAATTATGACAAGTGTAAATGGTGCTGAAGAGCTTAGTGATAAAGGAAAGTATGCTTGGTTAATTCCCCCGGCGAATCCTAATGCACTGGCTAAAGCCATAATAAATGCTATGCAAAATAAAAATAAATTTTTAGAAATGGGAAAAAGAGCCCAACAGTACGTAAAGAACAATTTTTCCATGGAGAAGATGACAGATTCATTGGAGAAATTTATAATCGAGCGGTATAAAGATAAAGTTTCTGAAAAATAGTAATGTATTCAGGTCATGGTTATTTCAGGTTTGATAATAAAATTTCCTTATTGGTTATGCTGGCAAGTCCGCAGATTGGTTAACCAGCTGAATGGTGTGGTTTTTTATGTAGAATCAGAGCATGACTACTTCGTTATAGAGAATATTCTGCCTCATATAGAGTTTCAATATTCTATAGTTGCTCGAAATAGAGAAATTGCAAAACAGTTAAGACAGCGTGGTATGCAAGTAGATGTGTGGCCGGCTTTTCCAGAAGTGTTAATTATGACAAGACATGCCTTTCACCGCTTTCCCATAAGAGGCATTAAAAAGATCGGTATGAAGCATGGCACCTATCATTTCAAGAAAATGATACACCCGAAAAAATATAACGCATTTGACCTGTATCTCTTTTCTACTGATTATGAAGCTGAAATGGCTGCTAAAGCCGGAATTAAATGTGGAGTTGTAGGCGGGCAACCTAAACTCGATTCACTTTATCAAAAAAGAACATTAGAAATTAGCTTAAAGATTCAGCAACAACCTGAGTTTGATGCTGACAAAAAAACCCTGCTTTTTACCGCTACATGGGATAAATCCGGGCTCAGTGCAATAGAACAATGGATAGATAAGCTACCAGTGTTAAAGACTAAATATAACATTTTGGTCAGTCTGCATCCAATGATGTCAATTAATTTTGTTAATAAAGCAAAATCTGTACCAGGCGTATACTTTGCTGACGCTTATAATCTGCCGGCATTTATGTTGGCCGCTGATTTTCTTATTAGTGATACCAGCTCCGTAATGGGGGAGTTTTGTGCACTTGATAAACCGATTATAACCTTTTATGTAGATGAAGGTTGGCGACTTACACATGAGATTAGAGAAATGATAAAGGATATTTCAGTGCAAATCAAAAATGTTAATGAACTAGATCAGGCTGTTGAAAAATATATTAAACATCCTGATCTTAAAAAAACTCAACGGCGCAAATGGAGAAAAGTTTTTTATGGTGATATTAATGCTTCTCATGGAAAAAGATCAGCCAGGATTATCAATGCATTTGTTTTAAAACATATTAATTGATTTATTACTCAAAACTGATAAAAAGTAAGACTTTTTATAAATTATTATTTTTTATCCTTATATATTATACCAAAGAATAAAGTAAAAAACACAAACATAGTCAGGCCGTATTGCGCATCTATTGGATTATTTGCCAGCATATTCACCCCATAAGCCACTACAAATACATTGAATGGCATGACCCTATATGCTTTGGTTTTATAAACCGTATAAACATAACAAGCAAAAAATAATATAAAGCCTGTAATTCCCAATGTTAGCAGTAATAGCAGGTATTGGTTATGTGGCTTTGAATCTTCCAGCTTTGTTTGAGAGTTGATTTTAACCAATCCATAATCAATAGCATGATATATATCGCCGGTACCCCAGCCAAAGAAAGGCTTTTTTTGTATTGCCTCGATGGATGCCTTCCACAGATCAACTCTTAAAGTATAACTACTCCAATTAGGATTATTGGTTTCACGGTATTTTTGCAAGCCCATCATGTTTTGATGAATACGTATAAATACACCGGGCCAGTTTTTATAAAGATAATTAGTTGTTCCTTCTTCAATTGCCTGAATGTCTTCTTCCGATAATAATTTGAGATGTTTGCCGTCTTTACGGTAACCTTTGGATGACATATACCTGAAGAGAGTATGTTTTAATGAGTGGCTTATCTTATCTTCCCCATCGTAATCAATATCACTGCGTTTATTCCACTTTTTTTCTAATTCACTCTCCGATATATAGATATATACCAGGTAGCCGTTTTCTCTTAAAGTTCTTGTTGTATCGTGTGTGTAGGCGTTACCGTCTTCTGTATATAAATCAAGTGAAGTCAGATTAGTTTCAACTTTTTTTGTAACAAGGTTGTGCATATATATTAGAAACCCTGTAGTTAAAGCTATTAAAGAAACAAAAACAAAAATAGTTAAAGTTCTTACAATAACGGATTTGTAATTTATTAAAACCCAAATAATTAACAGCGCAGCAACACCTGCAATAGAAGCCAGCCCTGAAAGTGACCTTGAGAGAAAGATGAAAATTAACATCCATGTTGAGATTACCAGGGATAATATAAGCCATACTTTCTTTTCGGTAATTTGTTTAATCAGCCAGGGAAGCGTAAACGCTGAAATTATTAGCATTATGCTAAAATATAAATGGGATGCGTATGGTGTAATGATGCGGAAAGTTCTTGTATCTGCAGTCAAATAAATATATATTCCAATCAATGAAACCGTTAAAACTGTGGCAATAAAGAGAAATAGAACTGTACGGATTTTTTTTATGTCCAATGGTTGGGATGTGGCTATTAATAAAGTTAAGGTAAATAATGGCAGCTTGGTTAATACATTATCATTTATACCATAATAAAGGTCTTCAGTCCACATTAATCCAATTAAATATAAAATAAAAATCAGGGAAAAAGCTAATGCAGGTTTATTGTTGAAAAAAGTTTTTAGCTTACTCTTAAAGTTTCCTTCAGCAAGCCAATTAACACCCATTAAAATCTGGCTTGCACTGATCAGTGTACGTGAAGTGGGGATTGCAATGGCAAGAAGACATAAGCAAAAAAAATATAACCACAAGTGAACCTGTTGACGGGATATTTTTTGTTTATCTTGTAAATTCATTATTATGAAAAATGTAATACTACAAATTAACAGTTCAGAACGTAGCCGCAGAGAGCTGCAAAAATAACTTATTTTTAAACATAATTCTTAATTTGAGAAACCAGAATTCAAAGTTTTATATTTTTGTTCCTTATTTACTTCAGAAATAGGTTTTAAGAGTAGCTAATCATATATTTTGTAATTGATGAACAATAATACCTTAAAAAAAAAGGAAGCTACAAAGCTTGATAAATTTATCATTTCGTTGTTCAAGTTAATAAAAGTTTATCTAATTGGCTTGTTAATATTTTTTGCATTCAGGTTAGCTTTGATATTATCATTTGGTGATTTGGAGGAATTAAATACCTTCAGGGGTTATTTATTAGATGCATTTTGGGTAGGGTTTCGCTTTGATACAATGGTATTGGTTTATTTTATGTTGCCTGTTTTACCAGTGATCTTTGCCGGTTTGTTTATACCGGCGAATAATTATAGAAGGTTTTTAAAACTTCAAAACAAAGTGTTGTTCTGGTATTATTTTGTATTATACATATTGCTTTTCATTGTACTTACAGTTGATTTCTATTATTTCAAGTTTTTTCAATCTCATTTTAATCTTTTGGTATTTGGTATTGTTGAGGATGATACAACAGCGGTTTTAAAATCTGTTTGGACTGATTATCCTGTTATAGGAGTGTTGATTCTTTTTGCAGTTGTGGGGTTTTTGTTGTATTGGATGTTGAAACGTTTTGCCATTAGATGTTACAATCCATTTGGAAGATCTGTTTTAGTAAAAACTGTATTTGTGGTTTTGTTCTTTTTATTGTTTTCAATAGGTATGCGAGGTTCACTTGGTATGAGGCCAATACGTAAAGAGCATACGACAGTTTCCCCGAATAGATTTATTAACAGCATAGTGCCAAATGGTATTTATGCTTTGAAAGATGCCTGGAGAGATCGCAATAAATATTCCATAGATAGGGACATTAACAAAACCCTGGAACTCTATGATTTTAATAATAGCAGACAGGCTATAGAATCATTCTTGGGTTATTCAATCAAAGAGGGTGATGACCCGATTGAGCATCTTTATGATGAAACTCCTCCGAATCCATTCTTGGAAGAAAATCCGCCAAATGTTGTGTTCTTATTGATGGAAAGCATGAGTAACCATTATTTTGATCTTCATTCAGAGAGTCTAAACCTTTTGGGCAGCCTGGAGTATATATTGGACGATCTTTTTTTATATCGCAATTTCTTACCTATACATAATGGTACTATCTACACCCTGGAAGGCCTTTTGATAAATTCACCCCTTGGGCCTATGGTTCAGTCTCCCTACTTTCAGAGCACTTTTTTAACTTCAAGCGCATTACCATTTTATAAAAATAATTATAATACTGCCTTTGTTACAGGTTCACAACTGGGTTGGCGTAATTTAGGCATTTTTATTGAAAACCAATATTTTGAACAAATAGAGGGCAGGTCACATATTTTGGAAAATGTTTCCGGGGCCGAGGAAGGTTCCTGGGGAGTATATGATGAGTTTATGTTTACTCGCATTTATGACATTTTAACAGAAAGTGCCAGTAAAGATGAACCTGCTTTTGTTTTTGGCTTTACTACAACAAATCATACACCATACGATCTTCCTGCAGCTTTTGAACCTCAAAATGTTAATTTGTGTGACAGTATCAGGGGAGCTCTTCGTACCAATGAAGATCTGGCAGTTAAAAACTTTATATCACACCAGTATGCTAAAGATTGTATGGGGAAATTTATGAAAAAAATTATTGATTCACCGCTTGGAGAAAATACGATAATAGTTGCTACAGGTGATCATAACGTAATGCAACTCTTCAACTATCGTGACGCTGACCTTTTATACAAGTTCAGTGTACCTCTTATAATGTATGTTCCAGAAAAGTATAAAATTAACAAAACCTTCGATACCAATATATTTGCTTCACATAAGGACATTTTTCCAACATTATTCAATCTGTCACTTTCGAATACAAAGTATGTTAATTCGGGTTTTGATATTTTGGATGGCTCAATCAACAGAAATGAATTTTATGCTGTAAATTCATATAATACTGTATTAAATAACACAGGAGCAGTGGTTTTCGAAAATAGCCCGCTGTTTTATAAATGGTCGCCTGAAGTTGGAAATGAACTGATTCCGGCTGATGATGAAAGTCCCGAATTAAAAAGATTATTATTGAAAGGCAGGGCTTATTCGGCTGCTATGACTCTCTTGATTCAAAACGAACTTATCAGAATAAATAATTAAGACTTTTTTTCAGTACTATTACATTGGCCTGAAATTTGTTAAGGCCATATGGGCCAATGTTCATGATAATACTATAATAAATTCGCTGAGCTCTGGATTGTAATAAAAATGGGCTAAATAATAAAATTGTTGATAAATATTTCATAAAATATTGCCGATTAAGATAAACAATTTGATTATTTGTGCGTTTTTTGTATTTGAAAAGTGAACCGGAAAAAAAAGATTTTATTTTTAATAAAATGTATTATCTTTGGCGGCTCATTTCTAACGAAAATTAATGTAATATGCTGAAAAACAGGGCTGTAAAAACTGTTTTTATTGTTTCACTGTCTATCTTAATAATTGGATTAGGATATCTTTATTGGCCAAGAGGAGGCAGTGAGGTGGTAGAGGATGATATTTATACAACTGATTTATCTGAAATCAAGAAAAAGGGTGTGTTGCGTGCAACCACCAATTATAACTCTACAAATTATTTTATCTACCGCGGGCAACCTATGGGCTTCCATCTGGAGCTCCTGAAACTATTTGCTAATCATATTGGAGTGGAATTGGAGGTTTTTGTAACAAATGACCTCGAAGAGAATTTTGCCTGCCTGATAAGCAGTTCTGAATGTGACATTATCGCCATGGACCTTACTGTTACCCGTAGCAGGAGTCAACTGTTCAGTTTTACGGAACCACATAGCCAAACCAGACAAGTATTGGTGCAACGTTTACCTGATAATTGGTATAGTATGCATTCGGCGCAAATTGAGGATGAGCTTATAAGAAATCAGTTGGATCTGGCAGGAAAAACTATTCATGTACAGCGTAATTCAGCTTATGTTGCGCGACTGAATCATCTTATGGAAGAAATTGGTGACACAATTTATGTGGTTGAAGTTGATAAGGAGGTTGAAACTCTCATTGAGCAGGTTGCTAATGGTGAGATTGGCTATACAATAAGTGATGAGAATTTAGCACAGGTCAATGAAAACTATTATGCCAATATTGATGCAAAAACACCTATTAGTTTTCATCAAAATCTTGCATGGGCTGTAAGGCATGATTCCAATGAGTTGCTTGAGGCAATTAATAAATGGATGGTGGATTTCAAGCAAACAAGGCAATATGTGTCTCTGTATAACAAATACTTTAAAAATCCTCGTTCAGCTTATATTGCAAAAAGCCAGTTTAATACTTTAAGAGGTGGTAATATTAGTGCTTATGATGATTACTTTAAAGAATTTAGCGAAAAGAATGGCTGGGATTGGAGGTTAGTAGCTTCAGTAGCCTTCCAGGAGTCTCGTTTCGACCCTACAGCTGTTAGTTGGGCAGGTGCTTTTGGTGTTATGCAGCTTATGCCGCGAACTGCTGCCAAATATAATGTTTACCAGAATTCACCTGTTGTTGATAATATTGCAGCCGGAGTTAATTATCTTAACTTGTTGGATAACAGGCTTAAAAGACACATAGAGGACGATGAAGAAAGGCTGAAGTTTGTTCTTGCAGCATATAACGTTGGTATTGGACATGTACTTGATGCCAGAAGATTAGCTGAAAAGCATGGTAAAGACCCCAACGTTTGGAAAGACAACGTTGATTACTTTATTTTGAATAAATCAAAGGCAAATTATTATAATGATCCCGTCGTGAAATATGGTTATGCCAGAGGCAGTGAGCCATATCACTATGTCATTGAAGTGCTTGAAAGATACGAGCATTATAAAAATGCATTAGACGGGTAAATACCGTTAATGAGCTTCCAGCCAGTTTTTACCTGTGTTTATATCTATTTCAATTGGTACTGAAAGTTTGAGTGCGTTTTTCAAACGCTTTATAACTATTTTTTTAAGACTTTCCAATTCAGGTTGATAAGCATCGAATACCAACTCATCATGTACCTGAAGGATCATTTTACTCCTTAGATTTTTGCTTTTTATATCATTGTGTATATCAATCATGGCACGTTTTATCATGTCAGCTGCGGTTCCCTGAATGGGTGCATTTATAGCGTTGCGTTCCCCATATCCTCTTACAACACTGTTGGTACTGTTAATGTCTTTAATATAACGGCGCCTGTCCATAAGAGTTTTTACGTATTGATGCTTTTTGGCAAAAGATATCATATCATCCATATATTTCTTTATTCCGGGATACTGCCTGAAGTATTGGTTAATTATTTCTTCAGCCTCTGACCTGGGAATATTCATTCTTTCTGATAATCCGAAAGGCGATATGCCATAAATAATGCCGAAGTTTACAGTCTTTGCTTTGCGTCGCATTTCTGCAGTCACTTCATTTACCTCTACACCAAACACTCTTGCGGCTGTTGCAGCATGAATATCCAGGCCATGTTTGAAATCTTCGATCATTGCCTTGTCTCCACTTATTGATGCTATTATCCGTAATTCTATCTGCGAATAATCGGCTGCAAGCAGTATGTGTTCCGCGTCACGGGCTACAAATGCTTTGCGTATTTCTTTACCCTGCTCAGTTCGTATAGGAATATTTTGCAGGTTAGGGTTGTTGGATGTTAGCCTGCCGGTTGCAGCAACCGTCTGGTTGTAAGAGGTATGAATACGACCGCTCTTTTCATTTATCAATTTTGGAAGAGCATCAACATACGTTGACTTTAGTTTGGTTAAAGACCTGTAATCAAGAATATGACTTACTATTTCATGTTTGTTCACAAGCTTTGACAAAACATCCTCACTGGTGCTGAACTGCTTTGTTTTGGTTTTTTTAGGTTTATCAACAATTTTGAGCTTGTTGAATAATATTTCTCCAAGCTGTTTTGGAGAACCTATATTGAACTTAACACCTGCAAGTTGATATATCTTTTTTTCAACCTCATTGATCTCTTTTTCCAGTTTTTTTGAAAAGTTAGCTAATGCTTGTTTGTCAATTCGAACACCTTCTAATTCCATTTCCGACAATACTGGTATCAAAGGTATTTCTAGTTCATTATAAAGTTTTACCACCTCATTTTTTTCAAGCATAGGCTCAAAAACTTTTCTTAATTGCAGCGTAACATCTGCATCCTCACAGGCATAAATGGTTTGTTTCTCAACAGGCACGCTTCTCATGCTTTTCTGGTTTTTGCCTTTTTTACCTATCAAGCTTTCTATGCTTACCGGCTTGTAATCCAGGTATGTTTCCGATAGTGTCTCCAGATTATGGCGCATGTCAGGATTTAACACATAATGCGCAAGCATAGTATCGAAAAAGCGTCCTTTTACTTCAATATCATAGTTTCGCAACACGCCTGTATCGAATTTGAGATTTTGGCCTGTTTTTTCAATTTTGGGATCTTCGAAGATATCTTTTAACTGCTCAGCCAGCGTATCGGCTTTTTTGCGATCCTCGGGAAAAGGAACATAAAAAGCCTCATTTGGTTGTATACAGAAAGCAATGCCTACAAGCTCATTATCAAAAATGCTTAATCCGGTTGTTTCAGTATCGAAGCAAAATGTTTTGGCTGCCCTGACTTTTTTTATCAGATTATCAATTTCTTTGGGATCAGTTATTGACCGGTATTTTTTCTCGGATTTTAATTCTTCCATCCTGTTTTTGTCAATATTCTCCTGTTCTTCTTTTGAGAAGCCCTGACCTGCAAACATTGATATCTGAGCGCCTGATGTTTCTTTCTCCTCTTCATTATCCTTGCCTTTTGAAGGTTTTAAATCCATAACTCTTTTTGCAAAAGTTTTAAACTCCAGTTCATTAAATAGAGGTTCAAGCTTTTTGAAATCAGGCTTCTTTGTTCTTAGTTGATCTTCATCAAGCTCTATTGGTACGTCAAGTAGTATTGTGGCGAGCTTTTTGGAAATGATTGCCTGCTCTTTACCTTCCTCAATTTTTTGACGCAGCTTGGGGTTTTTAATGTTTGAAGAATTTTCCAGCAGGTTTTCTACTGATCCGTACTCGGCGATAAGTTTTTTGGCTGTAACTTCACCAATGCCTCTTATTCCGGGAATATTATCCGAGGCATCTCCCCAAAGGCCCAGTATATCAATTAACTGCTCCGGTGATTCTATGTTGTATTTTTCACACACCTCATTCGGTCCGATTATTTCCACTCCGGAACCTGAGCGTGAAGGCCTGTATATACGAATATTATCTGAAACCAGTTGTCCAAAGTCTTTATCGGGTGTAACCATATAAACCTCGAAACCCTTTTCTTCTGCCTTCTTTGATAACGCGCCTATAATATCGTCAGCTTCGTAACCCTCTTTCATTAAAACCGGGATGTTGAATCCTTCAATCATTTGTATTATATAGGGAATAGAGCTTTCAATATCTTCCGGCATATCTTCCCTGTTGGCTTTATATTCAGCAAAATCTGTATGGCGTTGGGTGGGTTCACGGCTGTCAAAGGCAACACCTATATGCGTGGGATTTTCATTTCTTAGCACATCAAGCAAAGCATTGCCAAAGCCAAAAATGGCGGATGTGTTCATGCCCTTGGAGTTGATCCTCGGATTACGGCTGAAAGCAAAGTATGCCCTGTATATCAGAGCCATTGCATCTAATAAAAAAAGCTTTTTTTTCTGTGACATAATATGAGGTTATTTTTGGCAAACCTACATATAATTTTTTTACCATCAATGTTGCTTGGGCAGGTTATCTGATTTTTTTATTAAATCATTATGAATTTCAAACAATAGTTTTGATTAGGGTTTTTCCCGGGGAGTTCCAAAAAACAATCAGATTTCATAATAAACAATAGGTTTACTAATGTCAGATCGGGAAGTGAAAACTGCCCGGACACCATTAATAAAGAATAACAAATTGGTTTAAAAGGCTAACTAACAAATTATGATAGTTGCATCATAGAAAATCAGAAATTCTATACGTTCCTGTAATTGCTGTTAATCCATTTGACTCAGAATCTGAAAGTACAAGATTGCCGTTCAGATATACCTTAACATAAACTGTTCCGCTACTTGTTGAACCGGCTCTCAGACTAATGTTCTGACTTCTGTCACTCGTGCTGAAACTGTATGACCAGGGTGTTGAAATACTTGATTGGGATTGTTCTCCGCTTGGTGTAAAATAGGAAGCAAAAGTTGCACTACCGGTTACTTCATATTTTACTGTATAGTTTTTACTGTCATCTTTGTCACATCCAGGGATTAACAAAAAAGAACAGGCGATAAATAGCAAACCGGCTAATTTTATCAAAAAACTTGCTTGTTTTTTCATGTTTATTCAATATTAAGGGTTTTGATATTTATTATTTAACTATTGCTGTTTTTAGGGTTATTCTAGTGCAATATATATTTCAACCGACTTCAATTGGGCGGTTTCAGGTAGTTCAGCAAGTGTTTTGCTTATTTCAGCTGCTGCTTTATCCATAGCTTCAGCTGCTGTATAAGTAATGAGAGCATATTCATTATTATTAAAAATTATCGAACCAATTATGGTACCAAGAGGGAAAGTTATTATACCTAATGGTATTAGCCAAGCCAGGTGCCCGCTTCCCATTTGATTAATTGCAACCCCTGTTATGTCTATAGGTTCAATGCCTTCACCAACAATGGTCATATTAACATACATGGATTTATTTGCAGTTCTCATGTTTTCTGAATAATAATCCATATTAGTGTTGACAAAACTCCTTTTATCAACACTTGTGGTGGATAGGTTGACATTTACTTCATCATAATAGGCGTTTAAGTGCCTTTCAAGAGCCACTTGAGCTTGTTTTCCGAAATTTTGAAATACGATACCCAGGTGCGATTTGGCACCATCAGCATCTGCCTTTTCCTTTATTTCTCCCAGAAGGCTTTTATTCTCCATAGGGAAACCTAAACACCTATTAGGGCCTTTTTCCTTTCTTTCAACTTCGTCAAGAACTTTTTCATAATAGCATCCAACTATTTCCGGAGCTATCAACTCTACATTTATGCTGTTTCCAACATAACTTTTTTCAACCGGTAAAGCTTTGTTTGACTTTAGATATTTCTCCATTCCTTTATTCATATCATATGCTTGATATGAATAGCAGGAAGAAAAAGCTAATACCAGAAATGCATGTAAAACTATTATTAATGTTTTCATAATAATTAAGGTGTTAATTGTTAATAATTAAGATGCACTTTTGTAAAAGAAAAACAGGTCTGGAAAGAATTAATTTGTCAGTTAAGAAAATGAGTTATTTTTAGTAAATGGATAAAAAGAAAGGCCTGACAAAATTAACCTACCAAAATTAATAAACTATTGTTATAAAAACAAGAAATTTAGATAAAAAACCAATAAGTGAAATTATGAAAACATTAGTTGAAAATTTCGGGAATTTGAGAAAATAAAAAGCCCGGCATTATAAAAGATACAATGCCGGGTTTTTTATTAAGTTTATATCAAAATCAGAATCGTAGTCCCAGGGTTAACAAGAAGCCATTTCTGTTATATTCATTCTTCATAGGGTCTGTATATTCAGATCCGTAGGGGTAGTAATTTTCACTTTGAATACTGTACAAATATGCAAAATCAAGAAAGTAGTTTCTTTCTCTCATTCCTATTCCTGCTGATATTACTGATTGTTCGGTATTATTTATGTCTGATTTGTAAGGGTTTGAATAATAAGCATACCCTGCTCTGAAGATCACCGGGTTTAATGGTTGCAGCCTTAATTCTCCTCCTACTTTTATATTGTGCTGGGCTTGAAGTGAATTGCTGATAACGTTATTTTCATCTGTAAACATATAGTCATCACTTCTCAACCGTGCTTTGGTGTAGTCAATATATTCATAATCAATATTTATCAAACCAGTTGTGCCAAATACGAACCCCAGGCTTCCGATTGCCTTTAAAGGTGAATTAAGTTCGTAATCGAACCGTCCCCGATGCTCTGATTTATCTTGAAACTGAACTCGTTCACCGGGGTTAACACCATCAGGTATGTCATTTCTGTTTTCAAAGGTTATATCAGAATGGACCTCTGCCCACCATTCATCTGTTAAATCATAAAATGTTGGAGTATGTAGTGCTGCTCCTATTCTTATTATATCCGTAATACGGTAAATTGCTCCAAGTTTGAAGTTTAAGCCTGTACCTGTAGTTCTCAGGTTATATTTATAAGAAAATGAATTCAGATTATCTATGTTGTTTTCAGTATCAGTTTCCTGATGGTTGATAGCTTCTTCATAACTAACGTTTGGAAAGCCAAAAGTTGCACCTATATATAATCTGTCATTATAGTTTGCACCCATTGTTAACACAAATTCTCTGACCGATCCTTTAATATTTGCTTCTTGTCTTGTGGTCAATCCTCCTGCTTCAGGGTCTATTGTCAGAAAGGGATATTCATCCATAGTGTCGAAGAGGTAGGTTTCCCAGGCTAGTGCTGTTGAAAAGATATCAAAATTTTCAGAATCTCCTCCCTCATCAAAGATCGCTTGATCAAGCCAATCGGTTAATAGTGAGTTGTCAGGGTTAACGCCTTGCGAAACACGCCTGAAGTTGAAGTTGTTATGTCTGTTGATACCAATACCAAAGTTAACATTTCTCCAGCCACGTGTGTCGGGGTCGGTTATTTGTGAAAAAGTAAAAACACCGCCTATATTATGAATGTTAAAGTTGTACTGATGGTCCTGGGCGCTTGTTCCGTAGTAGTCTGATTCGATATTGTTGTAATATAGTGATGGGGTGAAGGTTATTTCAGAGCTTCTGTAAACTCCTATACCTGCCGGATTAATGCTTAAAGATGAAAATTCTCCGCCTAGTGCACCGAAAGATCCACCCATGCTCATATACCTGGCTGTACCTCCCGGAGTTAAGTACGAATATCTTAAAGCATCTGTAATGTTTTGAGAGTAGATATTATTGGCTGATGAGAAAATGATTATAGCCAAAACGATTATGACTTTCTTCATCTGTTGAGTTTTTAGTAGTTAGTTAATCAAAGACGAGTGGCAGGTGTTTAATTTGTGTTAATCCCCGTCACTCGTCTTTTTCTTTACAATTTATTGTTTAAGTAACAACACTTTGAGTGTTCAAGTTTATTATTAGTTGTTTCTGCTACTGCCTCTGCTGCTACTACTGCTGCTACTGCTGCTGCTGCTACTGCCTGATGATCTTGAAGTTCCTGAGCTTCTGCTAGGGCTGCTGCTTCTTGAAGGTGAAACACTGGAGCCTCTGCTTGAGCTGCTGCTCCTGGACGGAGAAACGCCGGAACTTCTGCTTGGGCTACTGCTTCTATTTGGGCTAACAGACCTGCTTGGAGTACTTCTTTGCTGTGGCCTGGTTTGTGGTCTGGCAGAAGGAGTACTTCTTTGCTGCTGTGAAGGAGGCCTTACACTTCGTGGTGTGCTTCTCTGGCTATCTTGTGGAGCAGCCTGCTGTCTTTGGGTTTCACGTTGCTGCTGTTCGGTTCTTGTAGTAGTAGCAGGTGTTCTGCTGCTTGGTGTACGTGAATACTCTTGTGTAGACCTCGGCTGCTGGTAGCTTGGTGACGTATAAGTCCTGGGCATATTGAAGTTAGGACTGCTTGTTTCTTGTCGTTGTCTTTCTCCGGATGTTGATTGCTCCGGCCTGCTGTACCTGCGGTCACCTTCTTCACGTGCTTCACGTGATGAGCTTTCGGGCCTAGAATGTCTTGGTGTTCTACTTTCCTGGGCTATAGCTTCACGTTCCCGAGTTCTTTGAGCATCCGTTTGGGTTGTTTCACGTGCTGAACCTTCAATTTGTCTGCCTTCGGCTTCAGTTCTTTCTCTGGCCACCTCCCTGCTTTCCGCAACTCTTGTTCTTCCTTCGTCATCTGGTGATATTCTTTCGGCTTGCCTTGAGTCACTAGTTCTGCTAGTCGCGGTACGCGAATCTATTGTAGCTTGCCTGCTTGTTGCAGTTCTGGTGCCGGCTTGCGTGGTAGCTGTCCTGCCTACTGTACCTCCAACACTACCGCGAGGCCCGTAGTAATAGGACTCTGTTGCGTAATAATATGGTGAGTAGTAATGGCTATAGTACCATGGATAGCCGTAATATCCGGGATATCCGAATGAGTAATAGTAGGGTGAGCCCATTCCCCAGTGATAGCCGTAATACCAGTTAGTCCTCCACCATGGATAGTGATAAAAGCCACCGTAATAGTGACCCATGTGCCAGTAGAATCTTGTATCAAACCTGTAGAATCTCGATCTTGCAAGGAAGTCAAGATATGGATCATAATAGTTAGGTGCGAATACACCATAAGCTATTTCATAATGTATGATGTTTGTTTCAGGGCATTCTTTATAGCCTAAATATTCATCGTCTATCGTCTCTTCTTCATAGGCTTCCTTTTCTACATGTTGTTGTTCATCGGCATATTGCTGATTCTCCTGGTCGCTATATATTCTGCGGTCCGTTGGCAGTTCAACTACCCTAGCATCTTTACTTACCAAGGCATTAGTCGTATTTGGCGAATAATAGATGTCGTCATACGTGCTTGTAGCATCGTATGTTGTTGAACATGCTGAAAGAACCAGACCTATAATTGCTGTAAAAATTAATTTTGCTAAAGTTTTCATGACTAGGTCCTCCTTAGGATTATGGTTTATATATTGTATATATTTTTACTCTTTTTTATTTAATATTATACCTAAATGCAAATTAAGTATTAATTTTAATATTTTTCCAAAAAACAGTGTTAAAAGTTCTAATAATTATTTAACGGTTTAAATTTAAATATAATTCAAATGGTTTGTTTTTGATCATATTTTTTTAAATTTGCCCGTTCATTCTATAATAAATATAAGCAAATATCATACCAAAACCTTTATGGCGAAAGACTTTTTTACACGAGAAGAGAATTATTCCAAGTGGTATAATGACATAGTTCAGAAAGCTGATTTAGCAGAGACTTCCGCAGTGCGCGGATGTATGGTTATAAAGCCCTATGGCTATGCAATCTGGGAAAAAATGCAATCAGCTTTAGACAAAATGTTTAAAGATACAGGACATTCCAATGCCTACTTTCCAATTTTCATACCAAAATCATTTTTGAGTAAAGAAGCGGATCATGTTGAAGGCTTTGCCAAGGAATGTGCTGTTGTAACGCATTACAGGCTTAAAAATGACCCTTCTGGCAAGGGTATTGTTGTTGATGAAAATGCAAAGCTTGAGGAGGAGTTGATCGTGAGGCCTACATCTGAAACTATTATCTGGGATACCTATCGTAAGTGGGTACAATCATATCGCGACCTTCCTATCCTTGTTAATCAGTGGGCTAATGTTGTGAGATGGGAGATGCGTACACGTATGTTTTTAAGAACAGCGGAGTTTTTATGGCAGGAAGGACATACAGCACATGCAACAAAAGAAGAGGCTATTGAGGAAACTATCAGAATGCTTGAAGTTTATACTGAGTTTGCAGAGAAGCACATGGCTATCCCTGTAATCAAAGGCTTAAAATCGGAAAGCGAACGTTTTGCCGGTGCCGTTGATACTTATTGCATTGAAGCTCTTATGCAGGATGGTAAAGCATTGCAGGCAGGAACATCACATTTTTTAGGGCAAAATTTTGCAAAAGCCTTTGATGTTAAATATAGCAGTAAGGAAGGTAAAATGGAATATGTGTGGGCTACTTCATGGGGCGTATCAACTAGGCTTGTGGGGGCTCTTATTATGGCCCACTCTGATGATAACGGGTTGGTTCTGCCACCGAAACTTGCTCCTATTCAGGTGGCAATAGTGCCAATATACAAAAGCCAGGAAGAACTGGAACAAGTATGTGAAAAAGCACGTGAAATAAAAAGGATGCTTGAAGCTAAAAATATATCTGTTAAACTAGATGACAGAGATACATATAAACCCGGATGGAAATTCAACGAATATGAGTTTAAAGGAGTTCCTATAAGAATTGCTATTGGCATGAGAGACCTGAAAAATAATACTGTAGAAGTAGCAAGGCGGGACACACTGGAGAAAGCAACATACCAGGAGGCTGATATTGCTAATAAGGTTGAACATTTGCTCGAAGCAATTCAGGATAATCTTTACCAAAAAGCATTAGCATTTAGAGAAGATAATACTGTGAAGGTCGACAAATGGGACGAATTTGTTGATATACTGGATAATAAGGGTGGCTTTATTTTGGCCCACTGGGATGGTACCGCGGAAACTGAAGAAAAAATTAAGGAAGAAACCAAAGCAACTATCAGATGTATTCCAATTGACAATAAGACCGAACAAGGTAAATGCATCTACTCCGGCAAACCTTCAAATCAAAGAGTGATTTTTGCAAGAGCATATTAATGTTGTTACTTAAAATTAGATTGTTATATTTGTATTAATGTTAACCAGGTATTAAATGAGAAATTTTATATTTCTGACAGTATTGTTATTCATCGGCTTCTTATTATCTGCACAAGAGCCCGGGGTAAACGAATCTGTTGTGCAGGATGAGAAGATAGAGTGGTTAATTGAACAGCACAAAAGAATTAATGAGAACCGCGATGGCATACCGGGCTTCAGGGTTCAGATATATGCTGATTCGGGCAGTCGCTCCAAACTAAGAACAGAAAGGGAGAAGGTTAAATTTGATCAGAAATACCCAGAAGTTGGTTCATATCTTATTTATGAAGAACCTTATTTTAAGCTCAGAGTAGGGAATTTTCGTACACGCCTCGACGCCAGAAGGTTCCTGGAAAAGATATCTTCAAATTATGAATATGCCTTTATAGTATTTGATAAAATCGAATTCCCTGAATTTGAATAAGCCGGTAGTTGTTGCCACTAATCAACACACTTTTCCGGTTTGCCATCTTTATCATGTTCTTCTCCAAACCAAACGGTTACATATTCTTCATAAATTCCTACCCCTATGGCATTCCATTTGGCATTACGGAAAATCCCGGCGTTTATTATTGTATTATTATGTCCCGGGCTTAGCTTCCAGCTTTCCAATGCTTCGTGTGCCATTGAAATATCAGCAGTTACAGGTGAAATGAAAAAGGCTATTTCATAACCATCACCTTCGTAGCTGGTTAATTCCCTTGGTTTATCCCACATACATTCTGCATTCGCATGATCAGATGTGTAACAGCAGGCTTCCCATTTTCCATTGTCTGACCAGCTGTGCATGTTGCATAAATAATCATCATCAGGGCTGTTGTAGTAAAGATCTGCAGAATGTGCTTTTGCAACTAACGTCAAATTTATACTTAGAGGAATTTGTTCCAAGCCTCGGCTGTTACGATAATCGTTGATTAAATCATGCAGTTTAGCTTCTTCTTTACTAATGCATATTTGGTCAATGTTTACCAATATGTTTTGTCCAAACAATCCTGAAGAAGTGAATAAAACAATAATGATAAATGACAAAAAGACTGATTTAAATTTCATATTAATAAAAATTTATATTCAATACGTAAAATGTAATCCTGATGTTGTGTTCCTTGCCTGTTTTTCTGTTACTCACTAACTTCTGTTAATGCAGTTCAAATCTTCAAAAGCTACTTTTAGTCTTTCACTCATTGATTCTTCAGCTTTTCGGATCCAAGCTCTTGGGTCATAGTATTTTTTATTAGGCTTGTCTTCTCCCTCAGGGTTACCTATTTGTCCTTGCAAATAATCTTTGTGTTTATTATAGTATTTTTTTACACCTTCCCAGAAAGCCCATTGAGTATCAGTGTCAATATTCATTTTAATTACACCGTAGGAAATAGCCTCCCTGATTTCTTGTCTTGTAGAGCCACTGCCTCCATGAAAAACAAAATGTACCGGATTAGTACCAGTATTGAACTTTTCTTCTATATGTTTTTGTGAGTTTTTTAGTATTACAGGCTGCAGTTTAACATTCCCGGGTTTATAAACTCCATGTACATTACCAAAGGCAGCTGCAATTGTAAACCTGTTGCTTACCTGGTTTAATGTTTCATACATAAAGGCTACTTCTTCAGGCTGAGTGTAAAGTTTTGAACTGTCAATATCAGAGTGGTCAACCCCATCTTCTTCTCCTCCCGTAATGCCAAGCTCAACCTCAAGAGTCATTCCGATTTTGTGCATGCGCTCAAGAAAATGTTTACAAGTTTCGGCATTATCTTCGAGTGGTTCTTCCGATAGGTCAAGCATGTGTGAGCTGAAAAGAGGCTTGCCGTGCTTCTTGAAATAGTCTTCACTATAATCTATAAGGCCTTCAACCCAGGGGATCAATTTACGTGCAGCATGGTCTGTGTGAAGGATTACTCTTACACCATATTCCTTAGCCATCTTATCAATGTGATGTGCTCCCGATATTGCACCGGCTATGGCTGCAGATTGTTGTTCATTTGATAATGATTTGCCTGCAAAGAAATGTGCTCCGCCATTAGAAAATTGAATTACTACCGGAGAGTTCACATCCCTGGCTGCTTCAAGCACAGCATTTGCTGTATTGCTGCTTGTTATATTTACTGCGGGAATTGCAAAATCGTTTTTGTTTGCAATTTCCAATATTTCCTGCACCTCATCTCCCGTAGCAATACCGGGCTTTATGTGTCCTAATAGATTTGTTGACATAATTATAAATTTTATTTTAGAATATTAAAATTAGTATATTGATTACAATACCTGGTTTTTGTCATACTGCAAAAATAAGAATTAACCTTGATAAATTGTTAGGGGTAATAACAATAAAATGTTTTAATTTTGCACTTCAAATTTTGATCAGTTTTAGCTAAATAAATGTTTTATAAAGAAAAAACAGGTGATTAAATGAAAACGATAAAAAGAACCAGGGTTACAGAGTTATTAAAAAAAGACTGCAGTCATTTGCTGGAAAAGGAAGTAAATGTAAAAGGTTGGGTACGCACACGCCGGGGAATTAAAAATGTTGCATTTATAGCTCTGAATGATGGTTCAACAATTCATAATATACAGGTTGTAGTGGATGTTGAAGCCTTTAATAATGATGATTTATTAAAAAAGATCACAACAGGGGCTTGTATTTCCGTGAATGGAGTTTTGGTCGAATCGATGGGTAAGGGGCAATCATATGAAATTCAGGCCAAAGAGATTGAACTTTATGGCGAGGCTGACCCCGACAAGTATCCATTACAAAAAAAGGGTCATTCTTTTGAATTCCTTCGTGAAATAGCTCATTTACGGCCAAGGACAAATACTTTTGGTGCTATATTCAGAATAAGGCACACGCTGTCTTTTGCTATTCATAAATACTTCAATGATAACGATTTTTATTACTTGCATACGCCCATCATTACAGGTAGTGATTGTGAAGGTGCCGGCTCAATGTTCAGGGTTACAACTTTGGATTTCAACAACCTTCCGAGGAAAGATGACGGTAATATAGATTTTTCGCAAGATTTTTTCGGGAAAGAGACAAATCTTACAGTATCAGGTCAATTGGAGGGCGAGCTTGGAGCATTGGCGCTTTCTAACATTTATACCTTTGGGCCTACATTTAGAGCAGAAAATTCCAATACTGCAAGGCATTTATCAGAATTCTGGATGATCGAACCCGAAATGGCATTTTATGATATCCATGACAATATGGACTTGGCTGAGGATTTTCTAAAATACCTGGTTAGGTACGTAATGGATAATAGAATGGATGATTTGGAATTTTTGCAAAAAATGTATGATAAAAAGCTTATTGAAAGGCTCAACTTTATACTTAAGAATAAATTTGAAAGGCTTTCATATACCGAGGCAATTAAAATACTGGAAGCTTCAGGCAGAAAGTTTGAGTTTCCTGTATCATGGGGTGTTGACCTGCAATCGGAACATGAACGCTATCTGGTGGAGCAACATTTTAACAAACCAGTTATCTTAACAGATTATCCTAAAGATATTAAGGCTTTTTATATGAAACTTAATGATGATGATAAAACAGTAAGGGCGCTTGATGTTCTTTTCCCAAAGATCGGTGAAATAATTGGTGGTTCACAAAGAGAAGAGGATTATGCTAAGCTGTTTAAGCGTATAAAAGAAATGAACATAAACCCTGATGATGTCTGGTGGTATCTTGAAACCCGGAAGTTTGGCACAGCACCACATAGTGGCTTCGGACTGGGGCTTGAGAGGCTGATGCTGTTTATTACCGGTATGGGTAATATTAGAGACGTTATTCCATTTCCCAGGGCTCCGCAAAATGCCGAATTTTAGTTTTTGTAAAAAGATATTGAAAAATTTTATAATTTGGCAATTGAAAAAGATGAAGGGAGTATTCGATAATTTCAAAGCAATATAACTAATGCTTAAACAAAGATTACAACAAAAACTTCTACAGAAACTATCCCCTCAACAGATTCAACTCATGAAACTGTTGCAGATACCAACGGTTATGCTTGAGCAGCGTATTAAGCAAGAGATCGAAGAAAATCCTGCATTGGAAGAAGGGTCAGATGAATCTGAGGAGCAGGAATTACAAAATGAAGAAACTGATCTTGATGATTTTGATAAAGATGATGAAGATACAGAAATAAAAGATAATGAAAACTCAGCAGAAAATGAGTTTGATATTTCAGATTATATTGATGAAGACGACACACCCTTTTATAAGCTAAGTGCTCAAAACAGCTCTGCTGATGAAGATGAAAAAAAAGATATTCCTTTTGCGGGAGGAATGAGTTCCCAGGAACATTTGCTTTCACAATTAGGTTTAAGAACGCTTAGCGACAAGGAATACCTTATTGCATCTCATATTATTGGCAATATTGATGACTCAGGTTATTTGCAACGCGATATTCGTGCTTTGGTTGATGACCTGGCTTTTACGCATAATGTAAAAACGGATTTTAAAGAAGTTTTAGGGCTTTTGCGTCAAATACAGGAGTTTGACCCTCCGGGAGTCGGGGCCAGAGATTTGCAGGAGTGTTTGCTTTTGCAGATAAAACGAAAGTCACCCGGACCTCCTGCCATTGAAAATGCCAAAAAACTTCTGGAAAAAAGTTTCAATGATTTTACTAAAAAGCATTACGATAAGATAAAAAAGAAACATGGATTATCAGATAATGAATTGAAAGAAGCTATAAATGAAATATTGAAGTTAAATCCCAAGCCTGGGAATTCTGTTATTGAAGCAGGCAAGAACGCACAATATATTGTCCCTGATTTTATTGTAAATATAAACAATGGAGAGCTTGAACTTACTCTTAATTCCAAAAATGCACCCGATTTAAAAATTAACCGCACTTATGCTGACATGCTTGAAAATATGGCTGCAAATAAGGTTAAAACCGATTCACGCCAGAAAGAAGCCATGATGTTCGTAAAGCAAAAGCTTGACAGTGCCAAAATGTTTATTGATGCAATAAAACAACGACAGAATACCCTGATAGTTACTATGCAAGCAATACTTGACTATCAGCGCGACTATTTTCTTACAGGCGATGAAACACTTATAAAACCCATGATTCTTAAAGATATAGCAGATATCGTAGGACTTGACATATCCACTATCTCCCGGGTAGCAAACAGCAAGTACGTGCAAACACCCTTTGGTACATTTTTGTTAAAAACATTCTTTTCTGAATCATTGCAGAAAGAAGGTGGCGAGGAGGTGTCAACCCGTGAAGTTAAAAGAATACTCCGGGATTGTATTGAAAGTGAAGATAAAAAGAAACCGCTTACCGATGAAGAACTTGCAAAAATACTACGTAAAAAAGGTTACAACATCGCAAGAAGAACAGTAGCCAAATACCGCGAACAACTGGATATACCTGTTGCAAGACTTAGAAAAGAGGTAATATAGATTCTTAACTTATATTAATGGAAACCAGGGCAGCAAAAATCATTTCGGCAGTTTTTAATCCTTTGTTGATTCCAACAATAGGAGTATTATTGCTATTCAACATTGATACTTTTATTAAATACTTAATGCCGTCGCGAGTAAAAATGCTTGTCATTCTTATTGTTTTTATCAACACGGCTATCATGCCCTTGCTGGCTATTTTTTTTATGAAAAAAATGCGGCTTGTTAATAACATAGGGCTTGATAAACGTAGCGAGAGGATTATACCCATGATTATCGGGGTGTTCTTGTATTTCTTCACATATTATGTTTTCAAACAATCCAATCTGCCTTCTCTTATACATTTTTACTTTTTGGGAGCTACTTTGCTGGTGATAATAAGTTTGTTTATTACACTGAAATGGAAAATCAGCCTGCACATGGTTTCTATGGGCGGACTAACAGGGCTTTTGCTTGCAACAACGTTTTTACTCCGGGCAGATATAGTATATTTAATAGCTGGCGTATTTTTGATTTCAGGACTGGTAGGGAGTAGCCGGTTAAAGCTTAGACTGCATACATTAAGCCAGGTATTTTTAGGCTATATTTTGGGTGTGTTGCTAATGTTGATATTATATTACGCTTTTATGGCAATTTAATATATAACAAAAGACAGCCCTATACTGAAAGGCTGCATGTCTTTGCCGGTATTGTCTTTGAAAACGCCGGTTAGTGGATAATAAGTTGTTATATTAAAATGGCCGTAACCTATCCGGGCAATTATTCCATAACGCCAATCTTCAATGTTATTAAGCTTGTGTTCTTTCATTTTAATACTTCGGGTATCATTATTACCATTATCAACATAGATATCTCCTGAGTACTTAGTGTGCGCTTGCACCAGATATCCGACTTTTGCACCAACTGCTATCCTGAAGGTGTGGGGCAGATCTCTCGTACGCCTTGTACGATATCTGAACTCCAAAGGTATGTCAATGTAATTGAGGCTTATTTTATTGTTTCTATAATCTAATGACTCGTCAATTTTGCTGAAATCATACCCTTCAATTTCGGGTGAATATTTATAATAATGATCGCTATACATGTTGTGGCTAGAAAAACTGATACCCGGAGCGATGCCAAAGTTGCTGTATCCGAGCGGATAATCAAAAAACAAAGATACGTTGATCCCACGGTTAAAGAACTTCAAATCAATCTCATCAGGTGTGTTAAGCCAATTGTCAATAAAAGCATCAAAAATGAATTGGTCCTGGGGACGCATTTTTATACGATCATTATCATCAGCTAGTAAACTGTTTGATAAGATGAAAAAGCTAATTATTAAAAAACCAAGTTTGTTTTTCATTTTAAGTGATATTTAATGATAATCAATTAAGTCAACCTATTAAAGAATATATTTAGCAAATTTAGCAAAAAATTAATATGAAAAGCTAAATTCTCTAAAAGGACTCCATAGATAGAAAAAAGGGGTGTTATTTTGCCAATAACACCCCTTTAGCAGTTTATTAAAAGACTCAACTAAAATGGAAGATCGTCATCTGCTTCCTGTACCTGGGAGTCGCTTTCAGATATATTCTCATTTGAGGGTGGGGGCGGTCCTTGTTGATTATCGGATCCTTTGCCGCCCAACATCAACATGTTGTCTCCAAGAATTTCGGTAGTATATCTATTATTACCATCCTTGTCTTGCCATTGCCTGGTTCTTAGCCGGCCCTCAAGGAAGACCCTGTCTCCCTTTTTTAGATACTTTTCAGCAATTTCAGCTAAGCCCCTCCATAAAACAATTCGATGCCACTCCGTTCTTTCTTGCTTTTCACCGTTTTTGTCTTTGTAAACTTCATTTGTAGCTATATTGAAATTAGCTACTTTTGCACCACTTTCTAAAGTCCGTACTTCCGGGGCAGTGCCTAAATTCCCGATTAAAATTACTTTGTTAACTCCTGACATAATTGAAAAAATTTAATGGTTAATAATTAAATGGGTTTTATTTTTTAGTAATAAAACTTGGTAAAATTAGATTTTTAATTATAGAATGTCAAGAAAATTTTTTATAGAGGAAACAAAAAATTTGCTTATTCAAATATGATTCATTGATAATGTTGTTATTTTTTTACATTATTATCTCAAAATAAAGCAATTTGTTTTTCATAATTAATAAAAAGAATTATCTTTGCCCTCCGGTTTGAAATTAAGTTAGTTAAATTATAATATAACCCAAAAAAAAATATTATGACAAAAGCAGAAGTTGTTGCTGAAATTGCAAATAAAACAGGATTAGAAAAAGTTGACGTGCAAAAGACAGTTGAAGCTTTTATGGATACGGTAAAAAATTCACTGGTTAAAGGAGAAAATGTTTATCTAAGAGGTTTTGGAAGTTTTATCATTAAAGAAAGAGCAGAAAAGACAGGAAGAAACATTTCAAAAAACACTACTATTATTATTCCGGCTCATTGTATTCCGGCATTTAAGCCTGCTAAGGAGTTTGTAACTGAAGTTAAAGAATCAGTTAAGGTTTAAGAACAATAGTTGAAAGAAATTAGTTAAATAATAATTAATAAAAATTTGTATTAT
>SLSZ01000109.1 GCA_007130125.1 Bacteroidales bacterium | reverse complement strand
TATTTTAAAGGGTTTGCTGGCATTTGCGTTGATCGTAAAACCAATGGGAACTTTTTCGGGTTTAGCAGGAGGTTTTGCTTTAGCTTTCGTGATGATTCCCATCATTGCAAGGTCAACGGAAAGCGCACTGATGACTATACCATGGACAATACGTGAAGCCGGGCTGGCAATTGGTTTACCCAGATGGCGGGTGGTTATGTCAACCGTTGTTCCTGCGGCAAAAACCGGGCTGGTGACTGGATTTCTTATTGCATTTGCACGCGCTGCTGGTGAAGCTGCACCTCTTATGTTTACATCGTTTGGCAACAATTATCTGCCCAGGCACTGGATAGGCATGATTTTCGGTCCGGTAGATACTCTGCCGCAAAGGCTGTACAGCCTGGCAATCAGCCCTTATAAAGAATGGCATGCAATGGGTTGGGCTGCCGGTATAGTGTTGCTTTGTTTTGTAATATTTTTATTTATCACTGCACGCTTATTAGTAAAAAGAAAGGTTTATTAATTATGAATTTGATGTTTAAAAAGAAGAAACAGTCGGAAAATGAACTCCCAGGTTATGATGAACCAACCTTGAAACAAAAGGAAGAACATAGATATGGCTCATCTAAGATCAGGATGGAATCAAAGAACTTATATGTAAAATACGGATCAAACATAGGCGTGAAAAACGTATCAGTACCAATATATAATAATAAAGTAACGGCGTTGGTTGGACCTTCAGGCTGTGGCAAAACAACTTTTCTAAGAGCTTTAAACCGAATGCATGATCTTAGCCGGGACGCAATTGTTACAGGTAAGGTGTTTTTAGATGATATAAATATTTATGATCCTAAAGTAAACCCGGTAACCATAAGAAGAAAAATAGGTATGGTGTTTCAAAAACCTACTCCTTTCCCTACAATGTCAATATTTGATAATGTTGTTGCCGGACTTAAACTTGTGGGGATAAGAGATAGAAAATTTCTTAATGAAGTTTGCGAAAAAGCTTTAGTTCAGGCAGCATTATTTGATGAAGTAAAAGACCGTTTGAACAGCCCCGGTGGAAGCCTTTCGGGAGGACAGCAACAACGGCTCTCAATTGCCAGGGCTTTGGCTATTGAACCTGAAGTTCTCCTGATGGATGAGCCAACAAGCTCATTAGACCCTAAATCTACATTGAAAATAGAAGACCTGATGGTGGAATTAAAAAAGAATTACAGTATTGTGATCGTTACCCATAACCTGGCACAGGCAGGAAGAATTTCGGACTATTCTATTTTTATGTACCTTGGAGAAATGATTGAATTTGGAAAAACAAAAGATATGTTCCAAAACCCTAAAGATAAAAGAACCGAGGAATACTTAACAGGTAAATTTGGTTAAAAATAAAATAATAATCCAATGAGTATAAACAAAGAAAGGGCAATTGCCAAAATAAACAAAGATTTTGAATTGTATTCAAATAAAATACTGAGACAACTCAGATTGCTTGAAAATATTATTAATACTGATTTTATCAATAGTGAATCGCAGCTGATACCTGAAGATATTTATGAAGAAATAAAAAAACGTGAGAAAGAAATTGATAAATTTGAAGTAAAAATCAGCGAAGATGTTTTAAGCATTATTGTTTTATACAATCCTGTTGCATCTGAACTTAGGCAGTTAATGGCTTATTATCGCTTATCAACAATACTTGAAAGAATAGCAGATATGATCTTTAATATTGCAAGATATATTAAAAAGATTAAATCTCCTGAATTATACAAAAAGTTTGCAGGGGCTATTTCCGATATGCTTGTAATAAGTATCAATATGGTTGAGAAATCGTTACTGGCTTTTAATAATAATGATATAGAATATGCCATATGGACAATCAAAAACGATGATGTTGTTGACGATCTAAACAGATCATTCGTCAAAAAGCTTGTTAAAAGCGATATTCCGGAAATGAAATCCAAAGCTGAACTGTCTACGTTTATAAGCCTAAGAAGTATAGTTTCAAATATAGAACGTATAGCCGACAATGCAACAAACATTGCAGAAGCAGCTATCTATGCTATAGAAGGAAGGGATGTAAGGCATAAGAAGATTAATAAGATTGAGAAAAGGTAAGTTTTTTGAAGCATAGGGCCTAGAGCAAAGAGAGAACAGGGAAAGTTAAAAGTTAAAAACTAAAAGTGAAAAGCTGGAGCGTAGCTTAAGTCCCGAGACTGAAAGGATTCGGGATTAAAAGTAATAGGTAATAGGTAATCGGTAATCGGTGATCAGTATTCGGTATTATTCGTAATTCGTTAATTCGTAAAAAATTAGCTATTCGATACAATAATAGATTCGTTATTCAAAACAAAATAACCTTAGTAAATGAAAGGGTATAAAATACTTGTAGTTGATGATGAGCAGGACTTGTGTGAGATATTGAAGTTCAATCTCGAGAATGATGGTTTTGCAGTTGATGTTGCTTATTCAGCAGAGGAAGCCATAAACCTGAAACTCAACAAGTACGATCTTTTATTGCTTGATGTAATGATGGGAAAGATGTCTGGTTTCAGATTGGCAGAAAAGATCAGAAAAGAACGAAAGCTTTCAGTGCCAATTATATTCCTTACCGCCAAAGATACTGATAATGATGCATTAACAGGCTTTAGCCTTGGTGCCGATGATTATATTTCAAAACCGTTCTCTGTAAAGCAAGTGATGGCAAGAGTTAAAGCGGTTTTAAACAGAACAAAATCAACAGGCAGGAAAGAAGAAAATATACTCATTGAGAATATGCTAATTGATGTTAGCACTAAGAAAATAAAAATTGGGCAAAAGCCTATTGACCTTACCAGGAAAGAGTTTGAAATATTATTGCTTCTTGTAGAAAACCAGGAAAGAATTTTTTCAAGAGATGAAATAATGAATCATGTCTGGAAAGATGACGTTATTGTTGGAGACCGTACCGTAGATGTTAATATTACACGCATAAGGAAAAAAATAGGTGAACACGGAAAAGCACTTGTCAACAGATCAGGCTATGGATATTGTTTTGATTCAAACAAAATTATTTAAAAAAATACACTATGATTGGAAAGACAACTTACCGACGAAAATTGTTTATATACTTTTTTGTTGTTTTTATTTTGTTTACGGCTGCCATTGCAACTTTTCAATATAATCGCGAAAAAGAGTACAAGGCTCAGGAACTGGAAAGTATATTGGGTAACTATACTGATTTTGTACACAGTTTTATTGAGAATAACAATATTTATTCAAACAATCAGTTCCATAAACTAGACTCATTTGTTAATATTCTTCCAAGGAGCGATATACGTATTACTGTTATTGACTACGGTGGAGAAGTTTTGTATGATAGCTTCTATGATCGTTACTGGGAGATGGAAAACCATCAAGACAGGCCGGAAGTACAAGGTGCTCTTTTTGATGAAAAAGGAGCTAATATAAGATTATCGGAGTCTACAGACCAGGACTTTTATTATTATGCCAGGCTTTATGATAAATACTTTGTCAGAGCTGCAGTGGTGTATAGTATGAACGTTAGAGAATTTCTGCAAGCCGAGAGTGTTTTTATATATTTTATAGTTTTGATATTTATAATTACTACAGGTGTATTGCTATATGTTTCTGACAAAGTAGGAAAGTCAATTTTAAAACTGAAGGATTTTGCTATTCAAGCCGGCAAAAATGAAATTATTGAGAAACCTGTGAAATTTCCGGAAAATGAACTGGGCACAATAGGTAACCAGATAATTAATATATACAACAGTCTTAAGAAAACCAATTCTGAACTTCAAAATGAGAAGGAGAAGCTTATTCATCACCTGCAAATGGTGCAGGAAGGAATAGCCATATTTTCAAAAGATGATGAAAAAATACTTGCAAACAATCATTTCATACAATACCTTAACCTGATATCGGATATTCCTGCAATTACTGCTGACCATTTTCTGAAAGTGAAGGAATTTAAGCCTGTTAAGGACTTTATAAAAACTCATACTAAAGAAACTGAAACTTCTCACCTGAAAAATCCTCCGGTAAAAAAGTTATCAATCGAAAAGAACAAGAGATTTTTTGAGATTCAATGTATTATATTCCAGGACAAAAGCTATGAAGTTTCAATCAATGATATAACCAGGGCAGAAAAGAGAAAGATTCTCAAACAGCAAATGACATCGAATATTGCTCATGAACTTCGCACTCCTGTGAGTTCAATTAAAGGCTACCTGGAAACTATACTGAACAACAAAAACTTGTCACCTGACAAGCAAAAGAACTTCCTTGAAAAAGCAGCAATACAAACAGAGAGGCTTTCTGATTTGATACATGATATTTCTATGCTTACCAAGATTGAAGAATCTGCAAGTTTGTTCGAGATAGAAGAAGTAAACATTAATTCTGTGGTAAACGATGTTAAGGAAAACCTGCAAGCAAGTATTGAAGATACAGGTGCTACGGTTGAATCCAATATTAACAGAAACTCTACAGTTAATGGGAATAAAGCTCTTATTTATTCAATTTTCCAAAATCTTTTGGAGAATTCACTAAAATATGCCGGAGATAAACCAACAATAACTCTTGATCAATACCTGGAGGATGATAACTACATTTATTTTTCATTTTCCGATAATGGTGTTGGCATAGAAGAAGAGCATCAATCTCGAGTTTTTGAGCGTTTCTACCGTGTTGATAGGGGTAGGGCACGAACTAATGGAGGTACGGGATTAGGCTTGGCAATAGTTAAGAATGCAGTACAGTTTCATAAAGGAAATATTTCTGTTAAAACCCGCAAAGGGGGAGGAGCGGAGTTTTTGTTTTCACTAAGTAAGACTCTGCTTGCCAACGAATAGTTTTTTTGACAAGCAGAGTTTATATTAGAGATAGAGATAAATCTTGTTGGCTTAGTTTACACCCCGCCGATCTGCATGTCTTTGATCCTTAGAGTGGGAACCACTGTAGCCCTATGCATATCAATATCATCGCCAAGCATATCAATGCCTTTTAATACTTGCTCGGCATTGCCAGCAATGGTTAGTCCTCTGACAGGATGCTGTATTTTCCCGTTCTCAATCCAGAAACCTTCAGCACCTCCACTAAAATCGCCTGTTGTGGTGCTTAATCCGGAGCCGGTAAGGCTGTTTAGCAGTAATCCTCTTTCTGTTGCACTGATAATTTGTTCGGGTGTATGATTACCAGCCGGCACAAGTATGTTGTGAGTGCTGATTCCCGGTAAACTTGTGTATCCTCTCCTGGAAGCGTTTCCGGTGCTTTCAACGCCCGCCCTTGAGGCAGCATAAGTATTATAATAAAAACTCTTTACTGTTCCTTTTTCCACAAGTGTACGCTTTTGTGTAGGAACTCCTTCACCATCGAAGGGAGAGCTGCCCAGACCTCTCTCCCTGGTACCATCGTCAATAATAGTTATTAAATTTGATGCAAACTTTTCACCCATAGCATCGCTCAGGAATGTTGCTCCCTGATCTACCCGTAATCCGTTTAAAGCACCAATAATTCCTCCAATCAGTCTTGGTGATACTCTCGAATCGAATATTACACTTGCTCTTTGAGTTTTAACAGGTTTTGGATCAAGCATTTCCCATGCCCTGCGTGCCGCTGTTTTGGCAATTTCGGTGGCAGAATCCAAATCTGAAAAGAACCGCCTGGTATTGTATTCATATCCTGTACTCCGTTGATCTCCCTTCTGAGCAACAACGCCAATACCTAAAGAGCAGCCACCGGACTTATAGTTTTTGGAAAAACCATTTGAGTTTGCTATAAAAACTTCTGATTCGCTATCACCAAAACTTCCTCCTGAACTGTGTGTTATACGTTCATCTTGCATTGCCAACTCTTCTACTTCAAGAGCCAAATCGATCTTTTTGTCCATGGGTATTTTGTTGATCTCGGGATCATACAAACCTTCAATCTCTGTGTAGCCTTTATCCGAAGGCAGAATGTTATGCTCATCAGGGCTCGTAAGCTTGGCAAAAGCAATAGCCCGGTCTATTGTATTATGCAAAGATTCTTCCCTAAAATCGTTACAATGACTGAATCCAAGTCGATTATCAACTATTACCCTGAAGCCTATACCAATTGAGTCGGATTCCTGGATAGTTTCAACATCTGCATTGCGTATTCTTACAGAAAGGTTTCTGCTGCTTTGCAGATAAACCTCGGCTTTATCTGCACCTCGGCGCAAACACTCTTCAACCAGTTTTTCTGTTAATTCTTTGTAATTCATATTTTTGATATTTTTTTGTTCTTTTAAATATTCAGTTTTATAGTTTTATAGTTTTATAGTTTTACTGATTACCGATAAACTATTACTTTAAACTTTTAATCCCGAATCCTCTCAGTCTCGGGACATCCGCTAAACTCCAGCTTTTAACTTTTAGTTTTTCACTTTTCACTTTTAACTTTTCTCTCAGTCTCTCAGTCTCTTAGTTCTCTCAGTTCTCTCAGTTCTCTCAGTTCCCTCAGTTCCCTCAGTTCCCTCAGTCTCTTAGTCTCACACTCTCACACTCTCCACGCAACTGCTCTTCGGCGACAGCTAATAACTATGCCCGGCTTCCTCCCACATTGATACCTCTTATTCTTACTGTAGGCTGACCAACAGTAACTTCTGCAGTTTGACCTGATTTGCCACAGAAGCCTACTCCAAAGTCAAGATCATCTCCTACTGCATCTACTTTTGAAATAATATCCATGCATGAACCTGTCAGTGTTGCTCCTCTTACAGGTTTTGTTTTTTTGCCGTCTTCTATAAGATATGCTTCACGACATACAAAGTTGAACATTCCTGTTATGGGGTTTACACTTCCACCACCCAGGCTTTGCACATAAATTCCGTTTTTGGTTGAAGAAAGAATATCCTCGGGATTGTCTGAACCTTTCTGTATATATGTATTTGTCATTCTTGGTATAGGTATATGACGGTAAGATTCGCGTCTGCCGTTACCTGTTCTTTTCATATCAAGCTGTTTGCCGCTCAGTATATCGGTCATATATCCATTTAAAACACCGTTTTCTATTAAAACGTTTTTCTGTGCTTGGGTACCTTCATCATCAAAATTGATAGTACCACGGTAATTAGGTATTGTACCATTATCTACCATTGTAAAACATTCAGCAGCGACCTTTTGGTCTACCTTGCCGGTAAATGCTCCAATTCCTTTGGCAATGTTATCAGCTTCCAGCGGGTGGCCAACAGCTTCATGTACTAATACACCACCCCAGCCATTTGACATTACGACATCCATAGTGCCTGCAGGTGAATCTTCTGCAACAAGCATATCGACAGATTCTCTTGCTGCATTTCGTCCCATTTCTTCGGGAGATACCTTGCCGTCAAACATTTCAAAGCCCATATGATAGCTTTCTCTTTGGCGGCCCATATGCCTTCTTCCTCCATCTTCTCCTAATGTGTTTACAATGAACATTATCATAGGAAGCTCATCGCTTAGATAAAGTCCCTCACTGTTAGCTATCACACGGCTGCGAACCTGGTCATAATAATTAATACTGGTCATTTTAATCTTTGGATCATAATCCAATGCTGCCTGGTCTGCTCTTTGCATAATCTCTATTCTTTTAGTGTCTGCAATTTCTTCCAGGGGTTGGGCAACGGTTATGAACGATTTGCGGTCAGCTTTCGACAAATCTACAGGAGTAATGGTCTTTCCATCATTTCTTGCTACATATGATGCCACCTCTGCCGCTCGCATAAGGCTCGCTTCATCAACTTCGTCGGTGTAGGCAAAGCCTGTTTTTTCACCACAAATGACTCTTACCCCGGCTCCCTGGCGAATACCGTAAATACCACTGTTGAAAATGGACTCTTCCATTGAAATTTCTCTGGAAATCCGGTTTTCAAGATATATGTCAGCAAAATCACCACCCCTTGCAAGGGCTTTTGCAATTACTTTTGATAACGTGTCTTTGTCCATAGTTAATGCCGGAGCAGGTTGTACAGTGCGCTTGCACGATGAAAGGCTGGAAAGCATAGCAGGAGTGGCTGCAATTACCAGGCCTCCTTTCAAGCTCATTGTTAAGAATTTTCTGCGGGAAATACTACTTTTTTTGCTCATATAAATAATTATTGTTTGTTATTGAAAAGAATAAAGCAAATATATGGAAAAAAGTTATTAAAGTGGGTTTTAGGTGTATTTTTAAGAATATTTGAGATTTTTTAGACCCTTAGGGTTTTTTTGATAACCCTAAGGGTCTAAAAAAATCTAATCATAGGGTTAACGAACCTATTACTGACTATGGGTAGGAACATTAATCACTGACATTTGAAAAAGTATGGTTGATGTTCCAGGAAAATGATGAAAAGTTTAAGGAAACTTATCAACAAAGGCGAGGACATTATAAAAATCGCCAATAAGATGGATTTTGTTCCAAAGGAGTTTTAGGATTTCTACCATATTTAAACCTCTATCACGGCTTATTTTCAACTGCTCTACCAGGATATTTTTCCCTAATGGTACTGATGACAGTGCCGTCTTACAGGCTGAAAGTCTCTCAGAATAAAGCCCGGGGCAACGCCCTGTGGTATAAATCCCCACAAAACCCATCAGCCTGAAGGGCTGAAAGAATATCACTCAGCGGCTCAACCGCGACATTATAACAAAATAAAAATTCACATAAAAAAACTTCAAAATAAATTTGCAAAATGAGCAATAGTTCATTATATTTGTAACGAACAAATGCTCAAATAAAATGTCACCAAGATTAAAAAGACTTAGAAAAGTTTTGAATCCTCCGCCAATTAAGGGGTTCAAACCATACGGGCCGGAAGCTGGAAAACTAAAGACAAAGCCGGTAGTATTATTATTTGAAGAATATGAGGCATTGCGATTGTGCGATTACGACATGTGCAACCATCATCGTGCTTCTGTTATAATGAACGTGTCAAGGCCAACTTTCACACGGATATATGCCTCAGCACGGCAAAAAATTGCAAAAGCTTTCGTTGAAGGTGCACAAATTGCAATTGAAGGCGGAAAGGTGTATTTTGACAGCGACTGGTATCATTGCAATAGTTGTAATTGCAGTTTCAATAATCATAATAAGGAAAAGGAGATTGAAAATTGTCCGTTGTGTGGAAGTAAACAAACAGTGAGGTTTGATGATGACGATGATAGAGTCTCATCAGTGAGATGCGCTCACAGGCATAGAAGAATGGGATGTGATGATGGGGTGAGGGAGCGTGAGAGTGGGAGAGTGGGAGAGTGAGAGAGTGGGAACTGAGAGACGAAGAGATGAAAAAGTTAAAAGTTAAAAACTAAAAGTTAAAAGTTAAAAACTAAAAGTTAAAAGTTAAAAACTAAAAGTTAAAAGCTGGAGTGTAGCGGAAGTCCCGAGACTGAAAGGATTTGGGATCAAAAGTAATCGGTAATCAGTAATCGGTAATCGGTAATCGGTAATCAGTAATCGGTAATCGGTAATCAGTAATCGGTAATCGGTAATCAGTAATCGGTAATCGGTAATCAGTAATCGGTAATCGGTAATCGGTAATCGGTAATCAGTAATCGGTAATCAGTAACCAGTAACCATGATTAATATTGATAATGGCATGAATAGAAATATAAAAGTTAATATTTAAAAATATCAGAAACATGAAAGTCGCAATTACATCAACAGGAAATACATTGGAATCAAAGCTTGACGAACGATTTGGCAGGGCTGCCTGGTTCGTTATTTATGACATGGAAAGTAAATCAACTGAGTTTGTTCCCAATCCAAACAAAGATGCGGAACAAGGGGCAGGCCCGGCATCAGTCGAACTGGTTGCATCGCGAAAAGTTAATAAAATCGTTTCGGGTGAATTTGGAGCTAAGATAAAACCACTGCTTGACAGCTTTAAAATCCAGATGATTGTTGTTAAAGAGGACAAAACAGTCAATGAAATAATAAATATGTTAAACCACAAATAAAAAAAGGTATGCCAAATCTTAATGGTACTGGGCCTGAAGGAGAAGGTTCTCAAACAGGCCGCAAATTAGGTAACTGCAGTAAGCTTTCTGACAAAGAAAAACTACAAAAGATGGGAAAAGGCATGGGCAAACGTCGTAAGTCAGGAGGCGGAGAAGGCAGGAGTAAACGTTTAAAAAGCGGAAAATAAACTAATTAATTAACAGTAAAATAGGAGGTTATTATGCCAGGTTATGACAAAACCGGACCCATAGGGCAAGGCCCTTTGACCGGACGTAGATTAGGCCGTTGCACCAATTTTGGTGACTCCCCGAAAGATCAGCCACCAGCTTCAGCTCAGAATTCTGATGAAAATTATCCTGAAGTGCCTCCTCGTCGAGGTTTAGGACTAGGACGAGGCCGTGGACGAGGAAGAGGACTGGGTTTGGGCTTGAGGAATAGGTTTAGGGGTTGGTGAGGTGGTGAGAGCGAGAGAACTGAGAGAACTGAGAGAACTGAGAGAACTGAGAGAACAAGAGACGAAGAGATGAAAAAGTTAAAAGTGAAAAGTGAAAAGTGAAAAGTGAAAAGTGAAAAGTTATCGGTAATCAGTTATCGGTATTCGGTAATCGATAATTGTGTACCCGTTACCCGTTACTCGTTACTCGTTACCCGTTACCCGTTAATAAAACAAAGTGAAACAAAAAAAAAGTAGAATGAAAAGGATCGCTATTCCTTTGGAAAATGAGGTTTTGTCTGCTCATTTCGGGCATTGTCAGAAATTTGCAATTGTAGAAGTAGATAGTAATAAAATTATTGATGTTCAGGAACTTATACCACCGGAACATGCACCAGGCCTATACCCGCCCTGGCTGGCAAAATTTGGAATAACGGATGTGATAGCAGGTGGTATGGGGCAGAAAGCAATTGCAATATTCAATCAAAATAATATTAATGTTTTTGTTGGTGCACCTGTAAAAAATGCCGAAGAGCTTGTCAGTGATTTTATTGAAGACAAACTTGTATTAAACGCAAATTATTGCAGGCCGGGTGAACATAAAAGACATGAGAACTGTGGCAATTAAAAATATTAAGATCGCTATTGCCAGTGGTAAAGGTGGCACAGGAAAAACATTAGTATCCACAAACTTATTTTATGCCCTGATGAGAAAAAAAATCAGGGTTGCACTTGTTGATTGTGATGCAGAAGCACCCAATGATATGGTTTTCTTTGATGGCCACCTCATGAATTCTTTTGATGTTGAACAAAAAGTTCCGGTAATTGACGAAAATAAATGCACATTTTGTAGTAAATGTAGTAAGTATTGCAACTACAATGCTATTTT
>SLSZ01000159.1 GCA_007130125.1 Bacteroidales bacterium | reverse complement strand
GTTGTAGCGGCACGCCCGTAGATTGTGTAAAAATCGCAGTAAACAAAGTACTGCAAAGAAAGCCTGATCTGATCGTGTCGGGGATTAATCATGGCTCCAACTCATCCATCAATGTAATATATTCCGGAACAATGTCAGCCGCTATAGAAGGAGCTATGGAAAACATACCGTCAATTGGTTTTTCTTTGCTCGACTTCAAATTTGATGCCGATTTCGTGTCGGCAAGAAAATATATTGTAACTATTGCGAAAAATGTTTTACAACATGGATTGCCCGACGGAACATGCCTGAATGTAAATATCCCCGCAGTTGAAGAAAGCAAGCTTAAGGGTATAAAAGTCTGCAGACAAGCCAGGGCCAACTGGGAAGAAAGCTTCGATCATCGTCACGACCCACGGGGAAAAGACTACTACTGGCTTACCGGGAAATTCAAACTGCATGAAAACAGCAACGAAACCGATGAGTGGGCACTAAGTAATAATTATATTTCCTTAGTCCCTATACAATTTGACTTTACAGCTCATAAAATAATACCTGAACTAAAAACATGGAACCTGGATGCTTAAAAAAGATAATTGGCTGCTTGGAGTAATTATCGGGATTATAGTGCCGGCAATTATATTTGTAGTTTTATATTTGATCATAAATATAACGGGACCCGGGTACACAAACATCCCTATTTTAAAACCTAAGAACATACCGCTTGTAGGTATCTTCTTTAACATGATCCCTTTCAGATATTATATGGTAAATTTAAAATACGATAATACAGGCAGAGGAATATTACTGGTTACAATTGTTTATGCAATATTATTTTTTTTCTTAAAGATGAATTAATAAAAAGGTAAAAATGCTATTTTTACAAACCTAATATTAATAATACTGTTTAATATGGTTTTAAATCAATCAAACAATAGCTCATGAAGTATTACATAATAGCCGGTGAAGCTTCGGGCGATCTTCATGGAGCCAACCTTATAAAACATTTGAAAGATTCAGACACTGAAGCAGACTTCAGATGTTGGGGTGGTGATAAGATGAAAGCCCAGGGAGCTACAATTGTTAAACACGTTAATGACCTTTCTTTTATGGGTTTTTGGGAAGTACTCATAAACCTGCCGGCTATTCTTAAAAGCATTCGGTTTTGTAAAAAAGATATCTTAAGCTATAAACCTAATGCCTTAATTCTCATAGATTACCCGGGCTTTAACCTTAGCATGGCCAAATTTGCCAAGAAAAACAACATTAAAACAATATACTATATTTCACCTCAATTATGGGCCTGGAAACAATCACGAATTAAAACAGTAAAACGCTATGTAGATAAAATGCTTGTTATCCTGCCTTTTGAGAAAATATTTTACAATAAGTTCAACTATGATGTTGAATTCACAGGACACCCTTTAATTGATGCCATAGAAAGTGAAAAGAAAAAGTTAATATCAAAAGAGAACTTCATTAAAAAAAACAATTTGCCGGACAAACCTATTATTGCAATACTGCCTGGCAGTAGAAAAATTGAGATCTCTAAGATGCTGAAAATCATGGCGCAAATTGTTAAGTTCTTCCCTGACTACCAGTTCGTTATAGCAGGGATCTCTTCTTTAATGCCCTCGTTTTATGAAAAGTTTACAAAAAAAACAAACGTTACCATAATATATGATCAAACATACCAAATCCTTCATAGTGCTTCTGCCGCAATTGTTGCCAGCGGAACCGCCACCCTGGAAACCGCATTGATTAAAACACCGCAGGTTGTTTGCTACAAAGCTGGTATGATATCATACCATATTGCTAAAAAAATTGTGAAAGTAAAATATATATCCCTTGTTAATCTTGTAATGGACAGAATAGTCGTGAAAGAACTAATACAAAATGACTTTAACCCTAATTACCTTAAAGATGAGCTATACAGGTTATTAACTGATGAGCAATACCGCAATGAAATGCTTGAAGCTTATAACAAACTTGAAAACAAATTAGGTGGAGCAGGTGCTTCCAAAAATGCCGCAAATATTATATATAATTACCTTAAAGAAGAATGATCAAACTTTTCGTTATTGCCGTTTTTTGCCTACTACTTTCTGTAACTCCCGTTAAAATCGAAAATCCCGATATAATAAAAATCGGGATCTTCAGCAGATACAACATTGATGAGTTTAATTTTTCTGCACTGGAAGGGAGTTACTATGTTATCGATAATAATAACGGAGAAATAATAAAAGACATTAAGCAATTTGAAAATGTATTGGTTAAACAAACTGATAACCAGATCAAAATTGTATTAAACAATGATACTATAACAACGAATGAGGGTATTACCTTTTCCGGGCAATCATTTAAAAATACCTTCCTGATAAATCCAATAAATGGAAATATTGGCTTTCGTATTTATGATGATGATCTGTCAGCAAACCCCGGCTTTCAGGGCATGACAGTTATCAATAGTGTTCCTTTTGAAAATTATATTGCCGGGGTTGTACAATCAGAGTCCGGTTTTGGCAGACACCCCGAATATTATAATCTCCAGGCCACGATTAGCCGTACATACGCAATAAAGAACCTGAACCGGCACATACACGAAGATTTTCACCTGTGCGATGAAGTACACTGCCAGGCATATTATGGCAAATCATTGTATCCGGCAATAATATTCGCAACAGAATACACGAGAGGTGATGTTATAATTGATAAAAACAATCAACCTATAAATACCGTTTTTCATGCTAATTGCGGAGGAACAACCGTTAACTCCGAGCATGTGTGGATCAATGCATCAACTTACCTGAAATCAGTCAAAGACACCTTTTGCATTGATATGCCGGGATCAAAATGGGAAAAAACAATCTCAGAAGAATTATTGAGACAATATTTGCAACATAATCTTGGCGTGAAGTTCAATGACTCTATTGCTAACAGCATATTTAATCTCACTCAAACACAACGCAAGTTTTTCCTGGATCCTTACGAGAAAATCCATCTTGGCAGGTTTAGAACTGATTTTGATTTGCGCTCAACTTATTTTGACATGATACCACAAGGCGACAGCATACTCTTAAAGGGCAGAGGCTACGGTCATGGCGTTGGCCTGTGCCAGGAAGGAGCAATGCGTATGGCCGAAAAGGGTATTAGCAGAGATTCAATCATCAGATTCTACTATAAAGACGCCAAACTTGAAACTTCTGATAATTATTAAAACCTGTAAACTCTTCTCCTGTATTTGACATGTTAACATTCATAATGAGCTTTTTAAATATTTAAACATTTTTTGAATATTTATTTAAAAACATTACTTTAGCAGTAACCTTTAACCTTAACTTTGAATCAGCATGCCAGGTACAACCCAAATACCACTTGTCAGGCTATATATACCTTTCCTTGCAGGAATAATTGCTGTTACATCATTCGGCATTACCATATCCAAAGAGTTGTTATTTATACTTCTAATTCCTCTTTTTATTTTCATTATTTTTTCGGGTTATTACTTTAAATTTAATTACCACAATCGCTGGATATTCGGCTTTATAATTTTCCTGTTCTTATTTTCTGCCGGTAATAACATAACAGTAAATCAAAATGAAAAATATAAAACCGGACATTTTAGCAACTACCTTAACCAAGATGGTTATGCAATATTGGATATTACAGAACCTGTTTCCGAGAGACAAAATTCATACAGAGTTGTTGGTCGTGTAAGAAAAATCATTTCAGATACCATTGGCTTTGATGTAATCGGCAAAGCAATGCTTTACTTGGAAAAAGACAGCCTGGCATCAACCTTAAAATATGGTGACCGGATTATAACTAACAACGACTTCAGCCCGGTACAACCACCACAGAACCCTTACCAGTTTAATTATAAAAGATACCTGTCCTTTAGCAACATTCACTACCAGGGATACAGGTCAAGTGGCAAATACGATATAATCGCTTCTGATAAAGGCAACATGTTAAAATCAAAAGCTCTCCAGATACGCAAAAAAGCAATGCAAACACTTCAAACGTATTCTATACAGGATCGTGAGTTTGCTGTTCTATCGGCATTGCTTTTAGGGTATCGCGAATATATTGATGATGATCTGCGCCAGGAATTTGCAGGCGCGGGGGCTATGCACATATTGTGCGTATCAGGTTTACATGTGGGTATTATATACTTAATATTAAACAGCATATTCTCCTTTTTCAGCAAAATAAAAAACGGAAAAATCATAAAAACAATAATAATAATATTGCTAATTTGGTTTTATGCAACACTAACCGGCTTCTCACCGTCAGTACTAAGGGCATCCACAATGTTTTCATTTATTGCACTGGCCAGAAGTTTTAATCGCTATACTAACATTTATAACATACTGGCTGCATCAGCTTTTGTACTTACAATAATAAACCCATATATTGTTACCAGGATAGGGTTTCAATTGTCATACCTGGCTGTAATAAGTATTGTAACTCTACAACCACATTTTTATAATCTCATTTTTTTCAAAAACAAATTGCCTGACAAAATTTGGGCTATTACAACAGTTTCAGTTGCAGCACAAATTGGCACCGGCCCTTTAGCATTATATTATTTCAACCAATTCCCAAATTATTTCATATTAACAAACATTGTTGTAATACCGCTGGCAAGCATCATAATATATACGGCACTTGCTTTTCTAATTATTTCACCAATAACAGCTCTTGCCGAATTGACAGGCAAAATGCTTTCTTTTTTTGTTTATCTTATGCATAAGAGTGTAAAAATTATCGAAAGCCTGCCTTACTCAACATTACAAAATGTTAATATGGATCTTGGTACTACTCTTACAACATTTGCTTTAATAACACTATTTACGGGATTTTACATTTATAAATCAAGAACATGCTTTAAAATAGCTTTACCTGCTATAGCTATCTTGGCAATAATAACGTCAGTTAAGAGCATCTCTATTAATAAGCAAAACTCTTTTATAGTATATAGCATAAATAACCATAGTGCAATTGATTTTATTTCAGGGAAAAGCTGTACTTTTCTTGCTTCCGATGACCTGATTTCAACAGCTAATGGAAATCTTGATTTTAACGTTACACAAAACCGCATAAGAAGAGGAATAAACAAGGTTGATAATAATATTCTCGAAAAAGACACTTCTGCTTTTTCAAAACATTATTTATGGAAAAGAAATAACTACATATTATTCAATGATTTAAAAATCAAAATATTGACAGACTTAAAGCCTTATAATCCGGACTTACATAATAATACAAAAAAATTAAACCTCGATTACCTTATCGTTTCACAGAACCCATGGTTTAATATATCTGATGTCAAAGAAAAATATTGCTTTGAAAAAATCATTTTTGACGCTTCCAATCCTTTTTGGAAGGTTAACCAATGGATTAAGGAATGCGAGGATTTAGGATTAAATTATTGGTCTGTCCGGCATGAAGGAGCATATGTCAGAGATCTGTAATTAGTTTTGGCAGGCTTTTTGTTTTTAAATACAGGAAAATTGAATGATCAAAGAGTAAGTATTTATAAATGATTAGTTGATGCTTTAAAAAAAATCCATATATTTGCTCTTATTGAGAGGAGTAAAGCCTATTTTTATTTTAAATTAATTATATTTGACATTAATTCAACTACAACAAAACCTGATTAATCCAAAAATAGTCACCAAAATGAAATCAATAATAATTTTACTAACGTTTTTTTTGTGCCTTGGTTTACAAGATACACATAGCCAGACCGCCCTTGAGTTTGCCAGGATGGGATCGGCTAAACTGGAAATTGGTGATTATGAAGCGGCAATAGACGATTTTTCAAATGCAATACGCTTACAACCAGACTATGATATTTTATACAGGGCATATTTTGGCAGGGGCTTTGCTAAATTTCAAATTGGAGACTACGAAGGTGCAAAAACCGATTTTGACCGTTCCATCCGGCAATATTCAAATGATCCGGAAGTTTATTTTTGGCGTGCATACACAAAATATCGCCTTAGGTATTCAGCAAGTTCAGAAATAGCTGATTATAACAGGGCTATCTTGCTAAACCCCAACTACGCTGAAGCATATTTTAACCGCGGTCAGGCCCATATTAAAAACCGCCAGTTAAGAGCAGGATGCAGGGATTTACGAAAAGCATATGAACTAGGTTATGAGGAAGCAGAACCACACATACGAATACACTGCGGCGAACCTTAAAAGCTTATGCTAGATATGCTTTAAGCCATGCACAAAATAATTGCCTGCCTCAACATCATTACTTAAAGGCAAATTTATTATTTCATTAAACGCATTATCAAATTCTTCAGTTGTCCTGGTTTTCTTAATTTTTGAAAATACTTTTTCCGGATCTTTAAAACTGCCGGCCATATAGTAACAAACCGCCTTCATATAACCTGCTGCTTTACTTTCATTGGAGATACGGTTGCTTGTAATATCCATTAATCGCTTAATAAATTTATGTAACCGCTCTCTGCGTTGGTCTTTTGAAACTTTTTGCCCCTTGATCTGTTCAGCCAGGAACGGATTGATCAGCAAGCCGCGGCCCATCATCCAATGTTCGATGTCACTGAACATCACCAGTAGCTTCTCAAAAGCAGCTTTGTTATAAATATCACCATTATATACAATAGAATGATCCGAAAGTAACTTACATTGGTTAAATCCTTCAAGGTTAACTACCCCTTTGTATAACTGCTTACCAATGCGGGGATGTATTATTAATTCAGACAATGGATATTGATTAAATAGCTTAATAGCTTCAAATATTTCATCCTTTTGGTGATAACCAAGCCTGGTTTTAATCGAAAGCTCAAAAGATGGTTGTTTATCAAAGATGTTATCAAGTATCTTTTCAAGCTTGCCGGGATAAGGCAAGAGCCCGCACCCCTTGTTTTTATTTGCGATCCGGCGAAACGGGCATCCGAGGTTCCAGTTAATATGCCGGTATCCATAATCCGACAAAGTTTTTCCAAACAAAACAATCTCGTCGCTATCATTACTTATGATTTGCGGAATTGTTCCTGATATAGCCCTTTCATTCATTAGCAAATCCGAAAGTTTAGATTTACTGATTCTTTCAGTACCGCTACCTGATACAAAAGGTGCATAAACCCTGTCAACACCACCAAAGCTTTCAAGGAAAAGTGTTCTGAAATATTTGTCGGTAAGCCCCTGGAAAGGTGCAAGGCTTATTATAATTGGTTTCTTTGATTTCAAATTATTTACTTTTAACAGCTACTAATCATTCCACTTAAGGTCATTGCTATTGGGATCAAAAGTAATTTTACCATGATCACGCAGCCATTGAACAACTTTTAATATCCTTTTCTCCGGCACGCTTGTTTTTATGTTTGACATAAGTTGCTCTAATGATTGCGGATTCTCTTTAAGAACCGGCTTAATTAGTTCCACTACTTTATCAAACTCCAGTTTACTCAACTCCAACTTATTTCGTTCCAAACATATATCGCAGTTACCACACCTGTTATTGCTTTTTTCGCCAAAATAATCCAACAACATCAAGCTTCGGCATTTATTATCACTTTGGGCATAATCTATCATTGCATTCATTCTTTGCATAGCGAATTCTTTTAGAATATGATAATTTTCCCTTGCTATAGTAATATCTTTTTCATTCACCCTGCCGGTCAGAAAAGTAATTTGGGGTTTTATATTTTGTGGCTGATAATCTATAATACCGTTCTCTTTTAATTTCCTTAACTGAACTACAAGGTTCTCCTTTGAAATGTTAAGCCTTTTGGCAATTTCTGCTTCATCAATCTTGCTATATTCAGTAAAAAGCCCTGTATATGACCGCAAAAGGGTTTTTATAAGAATATCATATTTGGGATTTGCTACCTGGAAACGGTATAGCTCTTCTTTATTTTGCAGAAAAATTAAACGTGAAGGATTTCTTAGAGCATCAGTAACTGCAACATATCCCTCTTTTTCAAGAAATTTAATAGCATTGAATGTTAAAACAGGATTAAGCTTGTAATTATCGCAAAAAGTGCTAAGCTCAAAATTGTAATTAACGAATTCTCCACCTCCCACAGGAACTTGCAAATAATTACCAATTGCATTGTACACCTGTCTGATAAAATCCAAAGGCGGGTATGACAGCTCAAAGAATTTTTTTGCTTCAATAATATCTGCCTGGTTAAAAAGTAAGACTGCATAAGACTTTTTCAGGTCTCTGCCTGCCCTGCCGGCTTCCTGGAAGTATGCTTCCGGGCAATCGGGCAAATCCATATGAGCAACAAAACGAACGTTAGGTTTATCAATTCCCATACCAAAGGCATTGGTAGCAACAATTACCCTTATATGTTCAGACATCCACCCAATCTGCTTCTTTTCTCTTGTAATATTGTCAAGACCGGCATGATAATAATCTGCCGATATTTTATTCTTATTTAAAAAATCTGATATTTCTTTGGTTTTACGACGATTTCTTACATAAACTATTCCCGTGCCTTTTACTTTATTACAAATTATTTTAAGTCTTTTGAGCTTATCTTCTTCTTTAACAACAGCATACACAAGATTTTCTCTTTCAAAGCTTTTTATGAATACGTTTTGTTTATTAAACGCCAGTTTCTCGCATATATCGTCCATTACTTGCCTTGTAGCTGTTGCGGTAAGAGCCATTAAGGGTGTTTTGCCTGTATATTCACGAATTTCAGCTATTCTCAAATATGGCGGACGGAAATCATAACCCCATTGAGAGATGCAATGAGCCTCGTCAATTGCAACAAGGTTAATATTCATTTTTTGCATCCGGGCACGCATCAGATCAGTTGTCAAACGCTCAGGAGACACATATAAAAATTTAACCGACCCGTAAACACAATTATCCAAAGCAATATCTATTTCTTTGGGAGTCATTCCTGAATACACTGCAACCGCATTAATACCCCGGTTACATAAGTTGGCAACCTGGTCCCTCATAAGAGCTATCAGGGGGCTTATGACAAGACATATACCATCCCTTGCCAAACCCGGCACCTGAAAGCATATAGACTTGCCTCCCCCGGTTGGCATCAATGCCAAAGTATCATTCCCATCTAAAACTGATTTGATAATTTCTTCCTGTAAAGGTCTGAAAGATGAATGGCCCCAGTATTTTAACAATATTTGCTTTAGATCCATCCCTCGTATGCAGATTTGTATTTATTAACTAAAACCGGGCACTCTTTTATTTAATCCACCTTATTTTTGATGTAATTTGAAAGTTTACCGGAATATTCATACCTTTTTCTCCTTCACCTATTTTAAAATAACCTTCCATCTTCGCTTCAACTACTCCATCTATTATCAACCCTGTAGCTCTGTCAATTTTGTGATCCATCTTTTGTTCGCCTTCCATCTCCATATCCATTCCAAATTCAGCAAAAGGCATTAATTCTGCTGATTCATCCATATCTTCAATTTGAAGGATTGAGAAACTTGAAACACCAATTACTTTAGCGATCTCTTCGTCAATTTCTTTGAGTTGCCACTCATTAGCCCATTTCCCTGTGAATCCCATATTGGATTGAATATGGTCGTTTTCCCATTTTTGTCCCACCGAAACAGGTTTGCCGGGCAAGTAGTTTGTAAGCTGACTAATATTATCCTTAAATCCCCCTTCTCCAATAAACTGATCAAAAGCATTGATGGCTTCGCGCTCATCTTCTGCCTCAACAAAATTAAGCTCACCTACCACTAAATCAAAAAATTCTTCTACACCTTCCACAAAAGATATTTCACCCGTATTTGTAACCCCAACAGTAAATGACTTACCGGTAAAGGCCCTAAAGATCATACTTAAAGTATCATCTGCGTTAACCATATTACCCGAACTAACTGACATGCTTATACCTGATCCTTCAACATCCATGGCAATACTATCGTACTTAAACTCAAGAGTGTACCTGTCATTTTCATATTCTTTCACGAGAAGATCATATACTACATTAAAACGATGTTTCATATCAATATCCATACCCATGAATTCCTGCTTAAAAATTTGGCTGGTCTCTTGTTCTATAGTATATGTTTTCCCAACTTCAAGATCAAGGATCAATTCGTGCTTCTCTCTTGGTTTACAACCAAAAATAAAAAACACGATTAACAAATAGTTTAAAAAAATAAAGTATCGCATTGATGATAAAATTTATGTGAATATAAGGTTAAAGATAATACAGAAAAACACAAAGAACAATATAATAGTTTTAAAAAGCAACAATTCAAAGTTAATTCTTAATAATGCTAATCTGATATACAATTTATCATAATTTTAAAACCATAGCAGCTCTTATTCCGTCGGTTGCAGGGAAAATACCCAAAGAGATATTGTCATTCCTTTGATTTCGATGCATATACGGAACAAACCACCCTATGAAAGAACCAACAACTGCTCCTGTTATTATATCTGTGGGAAAGTGTTGTCCGGAGTGAAACTTCAGATATCCTGCAATTGATGCGCAAGTCAGTGAGCCAACCCATACAGGCTTTGAGTATGGGGAGCCCGGGTAATAAGCATCAAACAATGTTGCCGAAAAAACAGCTGAAGCAAATGCAACGGTTGTTGTACGTGAAAAGAATGATTCCGTAGCCCTGACCGCAAACTTATAGCTGTCGGCAACCGTTTCATTATACACATAAGGCCTGCTACGTGAAGTTGTAATTTTTGACAACTGTGGTAAGCTAAGTGCCCAAATGAGTGTTTCGGCCGACATTACCCCAATTGTAAAAGCATCATTCCAGGCTTGAGTGTTTGTGGCCAATGGAATTAAAGCGGATACACTTAACCACATGGCCACTTCAGAAAAATCAGCCGCCTCCGGAGACCAGTTATTAACTGCACTTCTGTCAAAACCATTAATATCAAATCTGGAAAGATCATCAATACGCTCTTCTGAAAGGCTTCTATCCCTATTAAAAATAAAATAAGTTGAAATACCCGTAGCTGCACCCGTTCCCAAAATCAGGTAGTCTTCAGTTGGCTTTAATTTATATGGCGACTCGCTTTTGCAAGGTATTGCAAGCACAAACAAAAATAAACAGAAATATATTAAAGATTGACGCATCTGTTGTTAAGTCAGTTTTGAAAAACAAATAAAATCATTTTATATAAAACAAAACTATACAATTTGTCTCTTGTTCTTAAGCTGTTGATTAAGCTTTTTTAAAAAACGGACAGCCGTCACAATCGCTATCACAACCCTTGCAATCGTCAGGAGTATTCCTTTTTTGTTTTAGCC
>SLSZ01000095.1 GCA_007130125.1 Bacteroidales bacterium | reverse complement strand
GTATTTCAATTTATTATAATGTTAAAATATTACCTGTTTTTAGATTTGAATAATAAACTCAACACCATTATTGGTGTTATTAAAAAACAATTTTCCCTGCATGTTTTTTTCTATTATGTTTTTTGACATGTATAAACCTAATCCGGTCCCTTTATCAACATCTTTTGTTGAAAAGTATGGGTCGTAGATTCGATCACCTGTTTTATCATTTATTTGAGGCCCATTATTGGAAATGCGCAGTTCAGATGTTTTGTTTATCTTTTTCAGATTGATAATTATTTTCGGATTCTTGGTATCACTATCAAGCAGGGCATCCCTGGCATTGTTCAAAATGTTGATGATTGCCTGTATGTATTCATTAGGATAACCTTTGATGATAACTGTTTCAGGCATATTTGCTTGTATTTCAATATTTTTGACCTTGAATGATGCTTCAACAAAGTTAATGGCTTTATTAACGGTTTGATTTATTTCAAAAAGCTGTATTTCTTTATCAGGCTTAAAGAAATGTTGGAAATCCTCAATAGTTTGAGACATGTATTGTATCATCTCCATGGTTTTATTTACATTTTTTTCCAAATACTTTCGGCTAAAATCTCCATATTCATAAGCTTGCTGAATATTTTGAACTATCACGCCGATAGCATTAAGAGGTTGCCGCCATTGGTGTGCTATATTTGAAAGCATTTCACCCATAGCTGCAAGCCTGTTTTGCTGTAGCATTAAAAGGTCTTTTTTACGGTTTTTGAACACCTCCCGTTCAACACGTTTCTCCAAAGTTTTATTTAATTGTTTTAACTTTTTTTCAACCTTTTTCAATTCTGTAATATCTGATTCAACTACAACTGCTTTTTGAATATTTCCATCACTGTTTATTATTGGTGTGAGTGTAGTTTGTAGGTATATTTTGGATTTGCTTTTTGGGTTTGTATAGCTGGACTCATAATTGTTAGTCACTTTTTTGTTAATACAATTATTCCATATCTTTCTTATATCCTTTCTGGAACTGAATTCAAGTATATTATAGGAATGAAGTTCAGCCTTGTTAAATTTATCTGCAAACATTTCTTCAAAAGCTTTGTTAACCCATTGAAAGTTGCCATTCAGGTCAAGTATAGCAATGCTGTTATCGGTTTCACTTGCAGCTATAGCATGTTGTTCTAGTTTTCGGTTAGTTTCAGCCAACAGCTCACTTTGAGCTTTTATTTCTTCGTTCTGCTGGATTGTTTGCACCAGTATTTCGTTGAGTTCTTTCTGTTTTTCTTGTAAAGCTTTATCGGTTCTTTCTCTTGCAAACTCATATATATAAATCACGGAGGTAACAACAATGTAAATAAAGATATACCTTAACATGAAGGTGGTAGAATATTTTGGAAATTCGACAGGTAAATGATAAAAATAATACAGGACAAGAGTTGAAAAAAGCAGAAGTGCGGAAAATATCAAACCTCTTTTTTTTCCAATAATGAAAAAGGCAATGGGAATTAATGCAAAATGCCACAATGCTCCTGTGTTCTCTCTGCCTCCAATTAAAAATAAATACAAGCCAAGAAAAAAAATAAAAAGAACTGCCAGCATACCGGAAACTTTATATTTCCGGGGATAAAGCCTGAGGTACAACAAGTTAGCCGCTATGATCAGGGAGAAAATAATTAAAAGAATACTGTATAGAAAATCCTCTTCTAAAAATCCTAAAACAGAAAAAAAACCTGCTACAGCAATCCCAATAAGTGAAATAATGGTCAATAAGAAGTTTTTCCTGGTTTTTTCCAGAAAAAAAGGCTTGCTGTATTTAGGGGCAAGTTTTTTATATATGGTAAAAATATTAACCATTTGTGATAGCTGTAATCACAATTAAATTTAAGATTAAAGATAGCAATTTTTTGGATAGCTTTTGAGTAATAAAAACTAAGGCTGTAAAAAACTATCTTGAACGGTTTAGTTATTTGTTAAGATTTTGCTTTTATAACTATTTGAATTAAACGTAAAGAAAATCAAAAGGGCATATACTAAGTTTGAAGTTGAAACACCCAGAGCATGAGCCGGTATGATATCATAACCTGATAAAGGGTTTGGGAAAAACATTTGCAATGTCGGCAGTAATGTCATTGACAACAATAAAAGAATGAGTTTGTTTTTTTTGTTACTTGTACACCAATATATTATTGGTACTACAAATACTATCCATAATAGTCCCCTTAAAACCTGGAAAAAAATAATTCCTTTACTCTGAGTTAAACTAACTTTGACATACTCAATAAAGCCATAAGTTTCCAGATTGCCCCAGTGCAGTTCCTGTAAAGGTGATGAAAACATTACAACAAAATACCTGAATGTAAAATAAATAAATAAATATATAAGCGATAAATATATCCATTTGATTGAAATCGATATTTTTTTACTTTGCATGGTTTTTTTATTATAAGCTCTGTTTACCCACACAGCTATTGGCACTATTAATGCTAATATTATAAGATTTTGCAGGAAGAAGGTTCTTATGTCATGGTCAGTAAAATCATATACATTCCTGTAAAACCACATTTCTGTAAGCATCATGAACGTCTGCAATCCATACATGACAAAAATAACGGTACCTATAAGCTTAAGTTGATTTTGATTGATACAATTAATGAGCCAGATAAGAATAAATGTTTTGAACAAGATGTAAGGGAAGTAGATTAAATAAACATGAAAACTATCTAACCCTTCATATACCCTTATTTCGTAAGGGAAAAGATTCTCGGATAACTGATGGCATACAATAAACGCAGCAAAAGTTACCATAAATCGCCATATTATTATATATGAATGCTTCATTTAGTTAAAGTACTGAAATTTTAATAAACTTTCTAATTATGAGAAATAAAAGCAAAATTCAAAATAATTATTTGATAACAAAGTTACGCAAATAATATCATGAATTTATGAAACAAATCATAAATAATTCTACGAAACAACAAAAAGTTTCTGTCAATATATTTTGGTTTTTAGTTTGTAATATCGATATAAGTTTTAAAATTATTAACAGATAAAGGGATTAAATAGCGTGTTTATAGGCAAAATTTTTTGTATCATTGCCTTTTTGATAAATACATTTTTAAGTCATTTTGTTTTACTCATTAATAACTAAAATAATATGCAGGAAAATTTAAATAAAGCTTTATATGAAGCGTCAGTAATTGCTTTGCGCGATTGTATGGGGCTTAAGGACCATGAAACTTTGTTGATAATAACTGATGAAGTAAAACGTGAGATTGGCCAAGCACTACAATTGGCAGGTAAAGAATTGTGTGCTGAGTCTATGCTTCTTGAAATAAAGTCGAGGGAAATCAACGGAGAAGAGCCCCCGGTAGCAGTGGCCGGCTTGATGAAAATGGTTGATGTGGTTGTTTGTCCTACAGCCAAATCTATAACCCATACCGATGCCAGGCGTGATGCTGCTAAAGAAGGTGTCAGGGTTGGTACTATGCCCGGAATAAACCCCGATATTATGTCACGATGCCTCAATGCTGATTATGACAGAATTATTAAGCTCACCGATTTTATTGCAGAAAAACTGAAGCCTGTTAAAACAATAAGAGTTGTTACCTCCAAAGGTACTGATGTTTCAATGCCGGTAAAGGGAAGAATGATTATTCCCAGCAGGGGTGTTCTGAAAAATAAAGGAGAGAGTGGCAATCTTCCATCAGGAGAAGTGTTTTTGGCACCCTGGGAAGATAAGTCACAAGGCAGAGTAGTTGTTGACGGATCTATGGCTGGTATAGGTCTTCTAAAAGAACCTATTACTATTGATATTGTTGATGGCTATGCTGAAAATATTCAAGGCGGCGAAGAAGCTAAAAAGCTTGAAAAACTATTGGATAAAGCCGGGCGCGACGCCAGAGCCGTTGCAGAATTTGGAATAGGGACGAACTATAAAGCTAAACTGTCAGGGCAAATCCTTGAAGATGAAAAAGTTTTTGGAACTATTCATATTGCCTTTGGTAATAACCTTACCATGGGAGGAAAAATATCCGTTAGCAGTCACCTTGACGGTCTTGTAAAAGAACCGGACGTATATTTTGATGATGAAATTATAATGGAAAAAGGTAAAATGGTTGGATTTGAGTTTTAAAGCATTGTATAAAATATGACCGACAAAAAGAAAAAAATATCTAAAAAGGATAGATTTGAATACATAATTGAATATTTTTCAAATAATAATCCTGATGCAGGAACTGAACTGAAATATGCCACTGCTTACGAATTGATGGTTGCAGTTATTTTATCGGCACAGTGTACTGATAAACGTGTAAACCTTATTACGCCTAAGTTTTTTGAGAAATACCCGGGATTAAGTGATCTTGCCAAAGCTAATGAAAAGGATGTGTATGAAGTAATTAAAAGCTGTTCTTATCCAAACAGTAAGACGCGTAATCTTATTAGTATGGCAAAAATTGTGCAGGAAAAATTCAATGGTATTATTCCTGACGAAGTTAATGATTTGATCAAGCTCCCCGGTGTAGGACGCAAAACTGCTAATGTTATTGCATCAGTAATTTATAACAGGCCTGCACTTGCCGTGGATACACATGTTTTTCGTGTTTCTGCAAGAATAGGATTGACTACTAATGCTAAAACTCCACTGGACGCTGAAAATCAGCTTGTAAAACATATTCCGGAAAACAAATTGGCTATAGCACATCATTGGCTTATTTTGCACGGACGATATATCTGTAAAGCACGAAACCCAAAATGTGAGGAATGCCAGATTAAACCTATATGCAGATATTATCAGAAAAATATTTCAAAAATTTCGGCCTGATCTGCAGAAATAAGAAAAAATAAAAGCATTTATTTAGAATGAGTATTATCATTGATCGTTTTGAGTGTAAGTGAACATTTGAATTTTATTGTTGTTTATTTTTTGAAAAACAATTTTAAAAAACAATTATATGACACATTTGAAAAAAGGAGACAAAGCTCCCGATTTTATAGGAAAGGATCAGGACGGGAACCTGGTTTCACTAAAAGACTTTAAGGGCATGAAGCTTGTTCTTTATTTTTACCCTAAAGACAATACACCTGGCTGCACAGCACAGGCATGTAATTTGCGTGATAATCACGAAGAACTCATGGAGAAAGGATATGCTGTGGTCGGCGTTAGTGGGGACTCAGAAAATATGCATAAGAAATTTATTGAAAAAAACAACCTTCCATTTCCCTTGATAGCTGATACTGAAAAAGAGATACTGAAAACATATGGAGTGTGGGGTCCTAAGAAGTTTATGGGGAAAGTAAAAGATGGTACCCACCGCACTACATTTGTAATAGACGAAAATGGTATTATTTCAGAAGTGATTGAAAAAGTAAATACCAAGGATCATACAAATCAAATAATAGTTGAAAGTATTTAGAATTGCATGATGTTTAATATTATCAAATAAAGTATACTGATTTAAATATTAATAAAAAGTTGCTGCTAAATGTCAGCAACTTTTTATATTTTAATTACGATGCATAATAAATATATGGTATTTTTGAGACACTAAATTTGTACTGTAATTAATAACCTTAACTGTATTCTAATTATGAGTAAAGAGAAACCAAATAGTGAAAATTCTGAAAAATTAAAAGCTTTGAAAATGACTCTTGATAAGATTGAAAAGTCTTATGGTAAAGGGTCGATTATGAAGCTGGGTGATTCTGCTGTCGTTAAAGTTGAAAGCATTCCATCGGGTTCACTGGGGCTTGACCATGCTTTAGGTACCGGTGGTTTTCCACGTGGACGGATAATTGAAATATATGGCCCGGAAGCTTCCGGAAAAACAACTTTAGCTATACATGCTATTGCCCAGGCTCAAAAAAAGGGTGGTATTGCCGCTTTTATTGATGCTGAGCACGCCTTTGACAGCACATATGCCGGTAAGCTTGGTGTTGATATAGAAAACCTGCTGGTCAGTCAGCCCGACAATGGCGAGCAGGCTTTGGAAATTACCGAAAATCTCATCAGATCCGGCGCGATAGATATCATAGTGATTGATTCAGTGGCTGCATTGACACCACGAAGTGAAATTGAAGGAGATATGGGTGATTCTAAAATGGGATTGCAGGCAAGACTTATGTCGCAGGCATTAAGAAAACTTGCAGGCACTATACATAAAACCAATAGTTGTTGTGTTTTTATTAATCAACTTAGGGAGAAGATAGGTGTCATGTTTGGAAATCCTGAAACAACTACCGGTGGTAATGCACTTAAGTTTTATTCCTCAGTAAGGCTTGATATAAGAAGGTTAAGCCAGATAAAAGAAGGTGATACGGTTGTGGGTAACAGGGCACGAGTGAAAGTTGTGAAAAACAAAGTGGCACCTCCATTTAGGCAAGCTGAGTTTGACATAATTTATGGAGAGGGAATATCCAGAACCGGTGAAGTTTTGGATATGGCTACTGAACATGATATTGTGAAAAAGAGTGGTTCATGGTTCAGCTATGGTAATACCAAACTTGGACAAGGACGGGATGCTGTAAAACAGCTTCTTAATGATAATCCTGAATTGTTGGAGGAAATCGAAGCTAAGGTAAGAGATACACTCGTGGCTTAGGGGGCTGTAATCGGCAATCATTCGGCAGTCCCGATAAATCTGGATGTCACTGGCGCGCCATGGGAAGTCTGCAAAGCCTAGTTTACATTTTACAGTCCCGATAGGTCAGAATATCGATATTACTCCATTGACAATACTTAGTACAAAGATTAAATTATTAAAAAATAAATAAGTTACTAGTTATAAGCACAAGGCAAACAGTATTAGTAATTAGTATAATCGTAACAGATTCGTTATTTGATATAATAATATACTCCTTACTAGATGGTTGATTAATGTTTTATATTAACTATGGGTAAAAAATCAAAGAAGAAGATTAATTACTGGTTGTTGATCCTGGTAGTATTACTTGCAATAATCCTTGTACTGTCGCGTGCACGAAGATCTTCCAGAAGAGCTTTCTACAGGCCTCCGGCAGTTGAACAATCATTAGATAAAAATGATCAAAAAGATTCGTTGAAACAAGTTAATATGCCTGCCATTTCAAAAATAGAAAAAGATCACCTGCTTGGAAATATCAATCCTGCAGGATCGGAATTAATGGTAAAAGTAGATAGCAGATATGCCTCACGTGAGGGAATGTTTATTCATAAAGATGCATATAATGCATTTAAAAAGATGCATGAAGCGGCAAAAGAAGACGGGATTGACCTTGTTATTATCTCGGCCTTGCGTACTTTCGACCACCAGAAAAGAATATGGGAAAATAAGTGGAACGGCCGTCAAGAACTTTTTGGTGGTATATATGCAACCGATATTGAAGTCCCTGTTGAGAGGGCAAAAGAAATACTGCGTTTCAGTGCAATGCCCGGTACTTCAAGACACCATTGGGGGACAGATATCGACCTGAACAGCCTCCAAAACAGCTATTTTGAATCGGGTGAGGGTAAAAAGGTTTATCAGTGGCTAAAATCTAATGGAAAGTCTTTTGGCTTTTGCCAACCATACACCCCCCATGGACAAAACAGGGGTGGAGGTTATGAAGAGGAAAAGTGGCACTGGTCCTATAAGCCTGTGGCAGGAAAATACCTCGAAGCATTCAATAACAAAATAGATTATGATGATATCAAAGGGTTTGACGGATATGAAACCGCCAAAGAAGTGAATGTTATCAAAAAGTATGTCATGGACATTGATCCGCAATGCGAAATTTAAAAAAAAACTTATATTTTTGATTTTCAAATAAAATTTAAGTATGGCTGAAATTACAGATAAGATAAAAGATGATGTAAAAGAGATTGTTGTTGATTTTTTTTCGGAAGAATGTGAGGTTGAGCCTGATGAAATTACAATGGAAACTCATATATTTGATGACCTTGATGGCGATTCTCTAATGTTTCTTGAGTTAATAGAGATTTTTAAAAAGAAGTACAATCTGAATATTGACCTGAAAACTATTGGAAAATACAGTGTGAAACACCCTGTCAGGACTATCGGCGAATTGATAGATATGCAATTGCTGATAATCGAGCACGAAGAAAACATCATTAACCTTGATTAATAAATGATAGTTGGTTGTGGTATCGATACCGAAGAGGTTAACAGATTCGATAAGCATCTTGCTGATATTGAAAAATCCGGGTTTGTAAAACTGGTTTTTACCAAACGTGAAATCGAAAATTTCGGGAGAAATTACAGAACATTTATCCCTGTTGGGTTTTGTTGCAAAGAAGCTGTTTTTAAGGCGATAGGTGACAGTTGGACAACAAGCCCGGTACACTGGCAGGATATCGAGTTGTTGTTTAGCAGCGGCTCACTGGACAATTATGAGATAAAGATCAGTGGCCATACCAAAAAAATTTTCAATGATCTGAATAACCCGGAAATAGTTCCGGAATTTGATATTACAACTGACAATGTGACTTTTCATGTAATACTTATCAATGAATAAAAAAATCTTTCTCTTTCCTGCATTTGTATTGAAATATATTGGTTCAGAGGTTGAGCTGTTGAAAACTAACAATATAGATTTAAATGAAAAATTAAATCATTTGTCCGATTTAACAGGAGTAAATGTGGTGGATTATGATATCAAAAACAATAACTTTCTTGATGATGAGATAAGGAATCAATTGATTACTTATCTCATCAGCTGTTTGTATGCTGATATTCTTAAAACCAGATCAATATTTCCAAAATATATTGCAGCTTTAAGTATGGGCCTTTACTCTGCACTTTATTGTGCAGGTTCTGTTTCATACCATGACGGGGCATTGTTAATTAAAAGGATCTTTGACTTTATTTATAAACAAACACGTGACAAAAAGTATAAAATGCTTGCTGTAACTGGTTTGTCAAAAGACGATATCGAGGAGATCAATAATAAAAATAATTTAAGTTGTGAGGTGGTTATAAAAAACAATAATCTCTCATACATTATAACCGGTGAAGATTTTCAAATAAGAAAATTTTATGATATTGCAAATGAGGAAGGAGCATTTCATCTCAATTTGTTTCCGGTATCTATTCCATACCATTCGAAGCATATAGAAACAACTGGTTTTTCAGAAGAAGTTTTCAGAGATATTTCTTTTAAGCCACCTGGTTGTGGAATTATTTCATCAGTGGATCAAAAACTATTATCAGTTGATAAAGAAGTAAGTGATGAAATAATTAATAATTTGACACAACCTGTAAACTGGCATAAAACGATGAAATCCTTAATATCTTTAGGCGAACAAGAATTTATTGAATGCGGTCCCGGTGATAGCCTGAAAAGGATATCAAAGTTTATTGAAGGAGACCATAAGATAATTTCTTTATCAAAGCTATTATGAACTATTCGAATGCTCTGAATTTAATATTAATTCCAAATTTGAAATAGCTTTGGTTAATTTTTAATTCCTGTATGGTTTGTCCTTCTCCAATTCTTTTCTTAACTGTGGGCTGCCCCCAATTATATTCAAAGTTGAAATAAATTAAATTATATCCAAAACGTAAACCTCCTGCAATTCGGTATTGTGGTAAGGCTGAAACATTTTCTATTTCACCAAGATAATAATAATCAAACCCCGATATGCCAAACATAAATTGACTATAAAAATCAATTCCAATTTTGTCTTGTGGAACGATAGTCAAAACCGGGCCTAATTTCATTGCCAGCATCGTAGAGCTGGTTAACTCTTCCCCGCCATCATACATTGCCATGTTGTTAAAATTGGTGTTAAGTTCTGCGAATGTAATGTCAGCACCTATGTTAATAATGTCGGGATCGTTAAAATAAAACAAATACCCCACTCCAAAACCGAAACCGACAGTGTTCAGAGAGGATTCCGGCTCTGTTGACGGATATCCAAAATCAGATAAAGGTTTATTAAAAGACGCCGGTGTTAAATATACAGCGTTTTTTAATTTACTCTGAGCAAATAAGCCATGATGTATGAAGCTTAGAAGCATTGCCAGGATAATAACTTTCAGAGTTTTCATGAATTTTTGTTTTTATGGGATTAATAGTATTACAAAAATATAATTAATATTAATGTTGATTTCTGAATTTTTTCAAAAAAAGTGCACTTTTATTAAAAAACTGAATTTTGGGGAGAATTTTGTTAAGCAATTTAATTCAGGTTTAATTGGTATATTAAGTAACATTAATATTAGGAGCACATTATTGTTAGTAATGCTTAAATTAAATAACATCCTTTCCTTTTCGTATAAGCCATAAGGCTCCTACATTTTCATAGAATTCCTCAAGAGGCAACTTTGTAGGCAGGACAGCATTAAAAAAGTTGTATTTGCGCAAATCGTGGTCAATGATATTGTCCTTTTGCTCATCATAATATTGGGTGCCCGGCATTGGTGTGAGTATAGTATAACCGGCGTATGATACTTTGTGTGAACTTGCATAATCAGCCATAGCCCTGAAGTCATCAAGGGTATAGTTGGTAGGTATTACATAGTTGCCACGTAGCAAAATCCCGTTATTATGAAATATGTTGATAGCATCCTCGATTATTGCTGCAGGTGAATTTTTGTTATACTTCTGAAGTTCTGTTTCTTTATAGGACTCAAATCCACAGATTACCACTTTAAGGCCGTTTTTTGCAAGTTTTTCTATAAGTTTTGGATATTTAACAGCAGTATCAGCCCTTATGTCCATGATGTATTCTTTCTTGATATGTTCTTCTTCAATCCTTGTAAACAGCCTGTCAATGAAATCAATATCAATTATAGTGTTTGCATCTGCGAACCTTACAATATCGTAGTCAATGGTTTTTAATTCGGTTATTATTGACTCTAGGTTTCTTTGAAAGAACTTGCCGTTATTTTCTATCCAGATGGAACAGAAGGTGCATTGGTAAGGGCATCCGATTGATGAGAACAGGTAAGTTGTTGGTGATGGTGCGTTTTTTACTCTGTATGTCTTCCGCCATCTTTCAAGCAGTGAACGGTCAGGCATAACAAAATTTTCTCCTGCAGCGTCCCAGGGATCCTCAGGTAGCTTGGTCTTTTTAAAGCTTTTGCCATCGTTTATATGTATGCCTGGTATTGATTCAAACTTTTTTCCATGTTCAATGGCGTTTGCAATGTTCAGTAGTTTTTTCCCGCCATGGCCTTGTACAGCAATATCAATAGCGGGGTGGTAACAATCCTGCAGCCTGACATTAACATATTGACCACCGATGATTGTTGTAACCTTTGAATCAACGATCTTAGCCATTTCCAATATTTCAAT
>SLSZ01000028.1 GCA_007130125.1 Bacteroidales bacterium | reverse complement strand
TTTATTAAAAAATTCAAAGGAGTGTATTGGTAAGATAAAAACAAAGACAGAACTGGCAGAAGAAAAGCAAATTGAAATAATGCAATCAGGACAGCAAATTATAAAAAACGTAAATAATGCCCTTGAAAAAGTTAAGTATTATGGATTTTTTGATGAAACTGTAAAACAGGTTGTATTACTGATGGAACAGATAAGCAAAAAACTAAATAATAATAAAAGAGAAAAAAGTCAAAAAGTTATTGAAAAAGAGTTATTTATTAACAAATAGAAAAATCGTTGAGGTTTGTTAATGCAAACAATTATGGTTTGACCTTTACAATCAATTCAAATATGGATAAAAACAAACATGTTGAGATTTACGAATATGAAAGCTTTGATGTGATTGACATGAAAGTATTTGAACTTATTAAAAATCAATCAGAAGGGGATAGTTCAATAGTAAGGGAGATATATTTATCATATTTTTCTGAAGCAGAAGTTTTGATGAAGCTGATCAATGAGCATGCAAACAAGAATAATTATGAAAAACTGAGAGTTTCAGTACATTCATTGTCAGGGATATCAGCAACTGTTGGTGCAAAAAAAATGAAAGAAATAACAAAAGATATTGAAATTGAATTGAGAAACGAAAATTTCAATGAGGCTTCTGTATTGGTTCCGATGTTAAATAGAGCTTTTCAGGAGCTTAAAAAGACAATAAATCAATTGATTTAATAATAGTGGTTACTGACTCATATTAATATGTTAAACAAAATTTTACTTGTTGAGGATGAACAAGCAACTGCTAATTATATTTATCATAAATTAGAACAGCTTGATTGTGACGTTCTCGCAAAAGCAAGTAATTGTGAAGATGCCGTTAGGTTAGCAAAAGACCTTCAGCCAGGCTTAATATTAATGGATATTAATATTGGTGGAAAGTCCATTACCAGCGGTGTTGACGCAGCTTCACAAATACTTTCGTTTTTAGATGTACCTGTTGTATATGTTACTGCATATTCTGATCAAAAGACAATAAAGAGTTTGATGAAAACCGAACCAAACGCTTTTATTATAAAACCTTTTGATGAAAGAATACTGCGCTCCGCTATCGATATAGCCATTTACAGGCACCAGGTAAAAAAAGAACTACTTGAAGCAAAAGAAACTCTCCGTACTACTATCGAATCAATTGATGATATCCTAATATCCTTCAGCTGTAAGGGGTATCTGGATTTCATTCATTGTAAATATGAGAAGAAAATACCTTTCATATGTAAAGAAGAGCCTTTAAAAAAGCATTACAGTGAGATTTTTCCCTATCATTTGGTTAAACTCACGGATGTATGTTTTGTTAACGTGTTGAAATCACAAAAAGCCCAGGAGTTTGAATTTGAACTGCAAGAAAATAATATTACCAAATGGTATCATGCTAAAGTTTCTTTGAGAAGAAATATCAGAAATACGGCCGAAGGTATTACTATGCTGGTTACTGACATTTCAAGGCAGAAAAAACTTGAAAAAGAACTTATTAAATATGGTGATAAGCTTAATGAAGCACAACAGGTAGCACAACTGGGAACTTGTGAGATAGATTTTGTTCAAAAAAAAATAAATCATAATTACATATTTTTTGAATTGCTCGATATTGATGATTATGAAGATGTTACCAGCTATGATGATGAAAAGATTTTAAAAGTAATACATAAAGAAGATAGAAAAAGATACCAGGCTCAACATAAAGAAGTATTTGAAAATAATATTGAAAAGTTTTCTATTGATTTCAGAATAATTGATAGAAATAAAAATGTCAGGTATATACATTCTGCTTGCAAAGTTAATTATGATGAAAACAAGAAGCCTTTGTTTATGCTTTTAACTATGCAGGATGTTTCATGGCAAAGACAAAGTGAGGAGCTTTGGAAAAGCTTGTTTACAGCAAGAAAATCTGCAGAAATAAAACAACAATACTTTTCTAATGTAAGTCACCAACTAAGAACTCCGTTAACTGAAATAATTGGAATGACAGAGCTTTTGGACAAGACGGATCTTGACAATAAACAAAAACAGTATATTACTACCCTTAGGAATTCTTCGGAAACTCTTATTAATATGATAAGTGATATTCTCGATGTTTCTAAAATTGAGGCCGGAAAGATGGAATTATATCCATCAGGATATGATGTTAGAAAAAATGTGGAAAAAGTCGTGGATGCGCTGAAAAATATTGCTGATGATAAGAAAAACAAAGTAGAGTTCGATATAGATAAAAATATACCTGAATGGATCTATGTTGATGGCAAAAGGGTAAACCAGGTTATCTTCAATCTTTTATCAAATGGCTTGAAGTTTACTAAAGACGGGTCGGTGAAAATAAAAGTTATGCTGGAATCAAAAAAAGACAAAGATCTGTTAATACGCGTGGAGGTTGAAGATACCGGTATTGGTATACAAAAGGAAGATCATGCTGATTTATTTCATGCATTTCAGCGAATATACCCCAGAAATAAACGTAGTGCAGTGGGATCAGGATTGGGATTATATATTTGCAAAAACCTGGTAGAGTTGTTAGAAGGTGATATAGGGGTAGAAAGCAAACCAAACATTGGAAGCAAATTTTGGTTTACATTTAAAACGCAGATTTATGAGACTGATCAAGCAACTAAAGAGCCGTTAGATATACAGGATACCATACCAGAAGAATTGAATTTGTCTGTTCTTCTTGTTGAAGACAAAGAGGAAAACCAAAAAGTGCTTTCACTGATGTTGGAAAGTATAGGGTGTAACGTTAAGGTTGCTTCAAATGGAAAAGAAGCTCTTGATCTCTATAAAGAAACAGTGGTAAATGCTTTTGGTATTTTCGGAAATGTTGAATATGATATAATAATAATGGATATGCATATGCCTGTTATGGACGGTATCGCTGCTACAAAAGAATTAAGAAAAGGATATAAAGATTTACCCCCTGTTATTGGCTTAAGTGCAAGCGTTTTGGATAGAAAGACTGAAGTGTTTGAAGAACTGGGATTTGACGATTACCTTACAAAGCCCGTGGAAATAAAAATGCTGGCCAATAAACTTCATTATTGGAAGAAACAGAGTAAAAAAGACCTTGCTAAACCTGGTATCATGTCTGAGGAATCTTTTGTGGATAGTGTGGAAAAATATCCGGTGATAAATGAGAATACATTAGATAGAATTATTAAACGGGTTGGAAGCGATATTATTAACATTGAAAATCTTCTCGATTCATTTATTGAAGATATGGATGATTATTATCACAAATCAATAAACGCATTTAAAAAGAATGATGAGAAAACCATAAAAAGAATAATAGTTGCAATTAAAGGCATGTCAACAACAATTGGTGCATTGCAAGTTTATGAGATAGCAAAAAGAATGGAATATTACGTTGATGAAGAAAGCTTTGAAAAGGTTGAAGAACTATTCCCGGTTATGGTCGAAAAATATATGATATTCAAAAAATTTGTTGAAGATAAGTATTTGTAAAGCCTTTTATTTATTATTCCTGAATATATCCAACAAACCATCCGGTGTTGTAACAGTAATTTTTTTTGATTTTCGGTCTGTCTCTTTTAAATATTCATCCCTTACGGGTATTAATATTTCATTACCTTCAAATATTACCCGGAAAAGGGGATTGCCGGGATAATCAATTATACGTTCTATTTTACCAATGTATCCATGCCGGGTATCATACATGTTAAATCCCTCCACCTCGTGAAAGTAAAACTGATTGCCGGATAGGGGAGGAAGCATATCCAACGGAAGGTACATCTCACAATCAACCAACCTTTCGGCTTTCAACTCATTATCAATGTCTTTGAATCTTATTATGGCTTGATTACTGCTTGGCTTAAAAGTAATATTTTCAACAAAAAAAGGAACCAGCTTTTCTTCAATTAGTAGAAAAACTGATTCCAGTTTAATGTATTTTTCCGGATCGTCTACGTCAAAAACACCAACCAATTCACCTTTATATCCATACTTTTTTGAAATAACACCAAGGTAAAATGTATCGCCGATGTTCATAGACGTGTGTTTTCAATGTGTAGTTATTATGCCAGAAAAACTATTCAGGCAGCCACACTGAAGATAAGGCTACTTCTCTTCTTCCTTTTCGTCTCCTTTTTCTTTATCTTCTTTGCTATCCTCAGCTTTAGGTTCCTCTTTCTTTTCCTCAGCCTTAGGTTCCTCTTTCTTCTCTTCAGCCTTAGGTTCCTCTTTCTTTTCTTCAGCTTTAGGTTCCTCTTTCTTCTCCTCAGCCTTAGGTTCTTCTTTCTTTTCCTCAGCTTTAGGTTCTTCTTTCTTTTCCTCAGCCTTAGGTTCTTCTTTTTGCTCTTTAGTTTTGGCAGCCTCTTCTTCTTTTAATTTTTCTTCAGCCTGTTTTTTGGCAAGAGCCTCTGCACGTTCTTCATTAATCTTTTGTTCTTCTTCAATTCTTTTCTTTTGCTTTTCTTTTTCTGAAAGCCTGCTATCGCTGATTAATTTTTGTAATTTGGCTTCTTTGTCTTTAAGCCATTCTTGAAATTTTTCCTCAGCTTGTTCTTCGGTTAAAGCACCTTTTTTTACTCCTTTTAAGAGATGATGTTTTAAAAGTACTCCTTTGGTTGACAAAATTGAGCGTACTGTATCGGAAGGTTGAGCTCCAACCTGTACCCAATAAAGCGATCTGTCAAAATTAATCTCAATTGTCGCAGGGGTGGTCATTGGATCATATGTGCCAAGCCTTTCTATGAATTTTCCGTCTCGTGGTGCACGACCATCCGCAACTACTAAATGATAAAAAGGTCTTCCCTTTTTACCTTTTCTCTGCAATCTGATTTTTGTTGGCATTTAACTGTGAATCTTTTAGTTATAATAATAATTTATTTTTTGAGTGTGCAAATATCGGTTTTTTTTTTGAAACTAAAAAATCATTTTGGTTTTTACTTAAACTTTGAATCTGAAATTATCAAATACACTTTAAAAACACCCCGGAAACCTTATTAGCTTATTATTTTGCAATTTGTTTTGAGCGCTATTTATAAAATTGTGAACACTTAAGCGAAGATTGCCAGTATCGATTAAAAAACTTTTATTGTACTAATATTGAGCAAATAGCAACATATTAACAAAGATGTGTTCATAAATCTTTTCTTTTGCAATGCTATTTTTATCTAATTTTGATAAGTTAAAAGCGGATATAAATTATTATTTTTTTCAGGATTTTATAAATGATAGATTTTACTCATTTACACGTACATACGCAATTCTCCATTTTAGATGGTGCTTCATCGATAGATGTTTTGATGGAAAAAGCCGGTCAATTGGGGATGAATGCTCTTGCAATTACAGACCACGGAAACATGTTTGGTGTGCTGCCTTTCGTTGATAAGGCTAAAAAATGTGGTATAAAACCAATTATTGGTTGTGAGGTATACGTTGCAGAAGGAAGCCGAAGGGAAAAAAAAGGACAGGAAGACAGAAGTGGATTTCATTTGATCCTACTTGCTAAAAATTATGAAGGTTATCAGAATCTTTCAAGACTATGTTCGAAAGGTTATCTTGAAGGTTTTTATTATACTCCGCGTATTGACAAAGAGTTACTTAGGGAATATAATAAAGGTCTTATAGCCACTTCGGCTTGCCTTGGAGGTGAAATTCCCAGGGCGATTATGGAAAAGGGTATTGATAAAGCTCAATCGGTTCTTGAAGAGTATGTTGATATTTTCGGAGATGATTTTTACCTTGAACTACAGAGGCATGGTATACCTGAGCAGGAACCTGTAAATAATGGTCTGATTACACTTTCTGAAAAAAATAATATCAAGCTAATAGCTACCAACGATTGCCATTATATAAATGCTGCTGATGCCAAAGCTCACGATATTCTAATTTGTTTGCAGACAGGTAAAGACCTTGATGATGATTCCCGTATGAAGTACACTGGCCAGGAATATTTGAAGTCGCCCGAAGAGATGGCGGAATTGTTTGATGATGTTCCGGAAGCTATTAGTAATACACGTGAAATTGTTGATAAAATTGAAGATTATGAAATAACAACAAAAGACATTCATTTACCGGTATTTCCGCTGCCTGAAGGCTTTAAGACAGAAAACGAATATTTGAGGCATTTAACATATGAGGGTGCAAAGAAGCTTTACGGCGAGATTACTCCTGAGATAACGGAACGACTTGATTATGAGCTTAAAGTTATTGCTGAAATGGGATATCCGGGGTATTTTCTTATTGTTCAGGATTTTATAAATGAAGCTCGTAAGCAGGGAGTTGCTGTAGGACCAGGCAGAGGAAGTGCAGCAGGGTCTGCTGTTGCTTATTGTACTGGAATTACAGCTATAGATCCTATTAAATATAATTTGCTTTTTGAACGGTTTCTCAACCCCGAGAGAGTTTCAATGCCCGATATAGATATTGATTTTGATGATGAAGGTCGCGAAAAAGTCCTGGATTATGTTACAAAAAAATATGGTCGTGAGAAAGTAGCACAGATTGTAACCTTTGGTACTATGGCAGCACGTTCTTCAATTAGAGATGTGGCCAGGGTGTTAAGACTGCCTTTACCGGAAGCTGACAGGCTGGCAAAGCTGGTACCTGAAAAACCAGGCACAAAACTTGAAGAATCTTTTAAAGAAGTACCCGAACTAGCCAATGAGTTTAATAAAAGCAAAAACCCTGTTATTAAAGAAACTCTAAAGTATGCTGCAGTGCTTGAAGGTGTTAACAGGCATACGGGAGTGCATGCATGTGGTGTAATTATTGGCCCCACAGATTTGATCGATTGTGTTCCTTTGAGTACTTCCAAAGACTCTGAACTTCCTGTTACACAATACGAAGGAAAGCTGGTTGAATCCGTCGGGATGCTTAAGATGGACTTCCTCGGACTTAAAACATTGTCAATTATCAAGGAAGCTGTCAGGAATATTCAAGTCAGGCACGATATATCAATAGATATTGAAAAAATACCTTTGGATGATACTAAAACTTTTGAATTATATCAACGTGGTGACACCATAGGAACTTTCCAGTTTGAGTCTGAAGGTATGCGTACATATCTTAAAGAGTTAAAGCCCACGAATATTGAAGACCTGATAGCTATGAACGCTCTATACCGGCCCGGCCCTATGGATTTTATCCCTAGTTATATTAAAAGAAAACATGGCCAGGAAAAGGTCGAGTATCCCCATCCATGGCTTGAAGAAATATTAAAGCCCACTTTCGGTATAATGGTTTACCAGGAGCAAATTATGCAAGCGGCACAGATTATGGCCGGTTATTCTCTTGGCAATGCCGACATTCTGCGAAGAGCGATGGGTAAGAAAAAAATAGAGGAGATGGAAAGGCAAAAATCCATCTTTGTTAAGGGAGCCATAAATAAAGGGGTTGACAAAAAAAGCGCAGAGCAAATATTTCACGTTATGGAAAAATTTGCTCAGTATGGTTTCAACAGAAGCCATTCAGCAGCATATTCTGTTGTAGCATATCGTACGGCCTATATTAAAGCACATTATCCTGCTGAATATATGGCAGCTGTCCTTACGCATAACTTCAAGGATATCAAAAAAATAACATACTTCATGGAGGAATGTAACCGGCAAAACATACCGGTTCTTGGACCGGATGTCAACGAAAGCCGGTTTAACTTCGTTGTTAATGAAAAAGGAGAAATTCGCTTCGGATTGGGCGCTATTAAAGGCGTTGGAGAAGGTGCTGTTGAAAATATTGTTAATGAACGTCTGGAAAATGGTCCATACAAAAACTTTTTTGACTTTATTAAAAGAATAAACCTGCGTGCTGTAAATAAAAAAGTTTTGGAATCACTTAGTAAGGCAGGTGCTTTCGACTGTTTTGAAGGTGTCCACAGAGCTCAGTTCTTCCATTCTGCAGATGAGGGGAATACCAATTTTCTTGATAAAGTTATAAGACATGCTCAAAATGTGAAAAACCGTGAAAACCATATGCAGATGAACCTGTTTGGAAGTACAACTGAGGCTGACATACCTGATCCGGCACTGCCCGATTGCCCCAGATGGTCAAATATGGAGCTGCTAAGAAAGGAAAAAGAAGTTACCGGAATGTATATTTCAGGACATCCTTTAGACGACTTTAAGGTGCAGATTGACCATTTATGCAATTGTAAGGTATCAGAATTAAAAAACCTTAATATTATAAAAGGAAAAGATGTCTCTTTTGCCGGAATTGTTACATCTGCCGAACATAAAACTACCAAAAACAACAAACCATATGGATCATTTGTAATTGAAGATTATACCGATTCTTTTAGGCTATTCCTGTTCTCGGAAGATTACCTTAAATATAAACACTACCTGACAGACTTTAATTTTCTTTATATTAAAGCAAGAGTTCAACAAAGATACAACTCCGATGCCTTGGAAGTCAGAATAAAAAGCATAAACTTGCTTAGTGAAGCAGTAGATAAATTTGTTGATCAGTTGGTTTTAAACGTTTTGGTTACAGAAGTGGATGATAAATTTATAAAAACTTTGGAAAGCCTTTCTCTTTCCAATAAAGGAAAATGCCGACTTAAAGTTGCACTGAAAGATCCTGTCGAAAATTATAATGTGGAAATGGTTTCAAGAAAAATTAAAGTAGATCCGATTAATTTTTTAAAACAGCTTAAAAAAAGCTATAACCTTTCTTTTAGTTTTAAATAAGATTTATTCTTTAAAATATTAATTATAAGGTTGTTGGGATTATAACAGACAGTTTTTATAAGTTTGGAAATATACAGGAATAAATGAGTTGTGTTAGTAAAATTTTTGTAGGTTTGTATATGAAATGCAATTATAAGAATTTTGAAAGAAGCATATTTAATGATTGTTTTATTTAATTTTTAGTGATTAACTTTATATTGTTTTATTTAAAAATAAGATTATGGCAATTGAACTTACAGATAAAAATTTTGAGGAAAAGGTTTTAAAATCAGATAAACCTGTATTGGTAGATTTTTGGGCTGAGTGGTGTGGCCCATGTAGAACCGTAGCTCCAATTGTTAGTGAGCTAGCGGATGATTATGAAGGAAAGGCTGTTGTTGGTAAGATCGATGTGGACAGCAATCCTAAAATAGCGACCGATTATGGCATTAGAAACATCCCGACAATTTTGTTTTTTAAAGACGGTGAGGTTGTTGATAAGCAAGTTGGGGCAGTTCCAAAATCAGTGCTGGCATCAAAAATTGAAAATCTCTTAAAATAAAAAGCATTCGCGATATAAAAACACCAACCGCGATCAACTGAAATGTCAGAAAAACTTGACCAAAAGATCTTCAGGAAGTTTGATAACCTCGATTTGCTTGCCAGGCAGGTAGTGGAGGGCTTTATAACCGGTTTGCATAAAAGCCCCTTTCATGGCTTTTCCGTAGAATTTGCTGAGCACAGGCTTTATAACCCCGGCGAGTCAATAAGGCATATTGATTGGAAGCTTTATGGACGCACTGAGAAACTGTTTGTGAAAAAATTTGAGGAAGAGACAAACCTGCGTTGTCAAATAATCCTTGACAGTTCCTCATCAATGTTTTTTCCAAAAATGGGTGATCAATCAGATCATTTGAACAAGATCGCTTTTTCGGTATATAGTGCTGCTGCAATTCTGTATATGCTTAGAAAGCAACGAGATGCAATGGGGCTAACCGTTTTTTCCGATAAACTCGAAACGCATACTCCGGCAAAGTCTAACAGCGTGCACCAAAAAATGCTTTTAGCAATATTGGAACAAATATTAAAGCCGGGAGAGCAACACTTGGATAAAAAAACAAATACTGCCGAGTCTTTGCATTTAATTGCTGAAAAACTGCACCAACGTTCGCTGGTTATTATATTTAGTGATATGATGGACTCTAATCCGGAAAGAATTAATGAGATCTTTTCTGCATTGCAGCATCTTAAGCATAATAAACATGAAGTTATTGTATTTAATGTTTATGATCACGATAAAGAAGTATCACTTAAGTATAAGAACAGGCCCCATAAATTTATTGATATGGAAACAGGCGAACAAATAAAATTGAACCCAAATGAGTTTCGTGATGGATATAAAGACCTTGTCACAGAATATTATAAAAAAATAAGGCTTAGATGTATGCAATACAAAATTGATTTTGTCGAAGCTGATATCAAACTTGGATTTGATCCTGTTCTAACTTCTTTTTTAGTAAAACGCTCAAAGTTATATTAATATAAGGTTTTTAGAAACTAACTATATGATCTTTGTTTTTTAGTTAAATTTACCAAAATTTTTTAGACTTATTGTAAATATTAAACATGGCTTTTACATGACAAAAACTTACGCTTTTTAAATGAAACCCTCATTAACTAAGCGTTTACAAAAGTGGATGAACTTAGCGATAGCGATCTCGTGACCGAAGGGAACAATAAAGCATGAGGGTTCCATCGGGATAGAAGCACCTGATGTCAAAGGCTTGAGTACGTAAATAATTGTAAAACAGTTTAGTAATCATAATATATACAGATGAAATATAATTACAATATATATATACTTCTATTACTGTTTATTGTTCTGCCCGGTAGCTTTGTATATTCAATGGGAGAACCAATAAAGAAATCATATGATGACACCAACCTTTCATATATTATTGAAAGTTTGGCTGAGAAATCAAAAGATAAAAATAAAAATAATCTTTCTGAAAGAGCCAAATTTGCAAGGACAGCTTTACATTATGCGAAAAAAACTCAAAATAATGAGATAATTATAAAAGCATATTTAACTTATGCTGACATTCTGATAACCAAAGGAAATTATGGAAAAGCTATTTATCTTTTAAATGAATTAGATGATAAAATTTTTTACAGCATAAATGATAGTTTGAAAGTTGAGCTATTAAATGAAAAAGGAATAGCATATCATTTAGCAGGCTTTGATAACAAAGCATTTGAATGTTATTACAAAGCGCTGGAGTTGGCTAACCAAAAATCATTATTAGAAAATAAGGTTCTTGTACTGAATAATCTTGGAAGTTTGTATGAAAAGAATAATGACAGGGCAAAAGCTATACAATATTTTAATAGTGCTCATAAGCTTGCCGAACAGCATGGTTACCGAAAGTTAACCATCAATTCTTTGATAAATATTGGAAGGGCTTCAAATGTTGAATTTTATTCTGATTCCACTTTAATTATATTAAAAAACACCTATGAAGAAAGCAAGGATATTGACTATCATATTGGTTTGATTAATTCTGCTTTAGCTTTATCTAAAAAATTATTACTAATTAAAGAATTTCCTGAAGCTTTAAAATTTATCAA
>SLSZ01000179.1 GCA_007130125.1 Bacteroidales bacterium | reverse complement strand
ATTGAAGATGGCTCATATCTCAGGGTTAAGAACCTTACCCTTGCATATAACCTTGATGGGCGAACATCTGAACGATTGGGCTTGAAAAATGCCAGGATTTTTGTAACCGGCCAAAACCTTCTGACTTTTACTAATTATACCGGAATGGACCCTGAAGTCAACTATGCCGGTGCTGCTACCACTATTATGGGTACAGATTTTTTCACCTTTCCTCAAATGAGATCTTTTTCAATAGGAATTAATGTAGGACTTTAAATATATATAAAAATGAAGAAAATATTAGTATTACTAACAATATTTGCCTGGGTTTTAGTTGGGTGTGAGGACATCCTTGATACACAGCCGTATGATGGAGTTCCATCTGATGAGGCTATTACTAATGCCCGTGGCGTTGAAAATGCTATTAACGGCTGCTATTCTGCAATGCAAAGTGTAGGCTACTATGCCCGCCATTATATTGTTTTTGGAGACCTGGCTGCCGATAATTTAACCTGGACAGGTACACATGATGGCTATGATCAGGTCAACAGGAATAGTATATTAGCTGACAATGTTCATGTAGAAGGCATATGGTCCAGTATTTATACAGCAATAAACAGGGTTAATAATGTAGTGGTTCAAATACCCGGAGTAGAAGACATGGATCAGGACAGCAAAAATGAAGCAATCGCTGAATTACGGTTTTTGAGAGCTTTGCATCACTATAATCTCATGAGGATGTTTGGACCAATACCTGTCAGGACTGAACCTGCAACAGAAGAAGAAGAAAGTCTCAATGTGCCACGAGTAAGTATAACCACAGAAGATGAAGAAAGTCTTAGTGTTTTAGATCAAATAAATAGTGACCTGGATTTTGCCATTGAGAATATGTCACCTGTTATTTTTCGCGGCAGAGCATCCAGAGCAGCTGCAGAGGCATTGAAAGCCAGGGTGTCTCTACATGAATATTTTATAAATGATGATATATCACATCTTGAAGATGCTGTTACTTATTCTACAAACGTGATTGATAACTATAATTTGGAATTAGAAACTGACTTCGGTTTTCTCTTCTCCGGTGAGTCAAACACAGAATCAATTTTTGAAGTTGCTTTTACAGAGGTTGAAGACAATCGCTTAAGTTTTTACTTTTTCCCAACAAGCATGTCAGGACGTCGTGAAATAGCACCAACACAATCTCTGTTTGACAGCTATGCTGATGATGATGAACGCAGGGATGTGTCGATTCAGATGGATGGTGAAGATCTCTATGGAAATAAATATACCGATATTGAAACAGGTACAGATAACGTGTACGTATTTCGCCTGGCTGAAATGTATTTGATAAGGGCTGAAGCTGAAGCGCTAATGGAAGGTGATGTTGATCAAATACAAAGCGATATTAACGAAATAAGGGAAAGAGCCGGCCTTCTTGAAACTACTGTGTCAAATTATGATGTTTTATTATTGGAAATAGAAACTCAGCGTCGTAAAGAATTCGCTTTTGAAGGCCACAGGTGGTTCGACCTTGTCAGAACAAACAGAGCAATTGATGTTCTTGAAAATGTAAATGACGTTTATCAGACACTTTTCCCTATTCCTTTATCGGAGCTACTTGCCAATGATCATGAAGGCATGTACCAAAATGATGGATACGGTAATTAATTTGTAAACATAAAGAAATATATAAATATGGAAACAATAACAAAAAAACCGAAGTTATTTTCATTAATAGTAGCAATGGCTATATTCTTTGTCTCATGTGGCGAAGATGACTATCCGATACCTGAGGCCAGCACGCAAGCTAACTTTAGTTATGAAGTTAACATTTTTCTAAATGAAAATACAGGCGAACTTAATTTTGAAGTTGAGTTCACTAACAAATCTATCAGAGCTGCCGGCTTCCATTGGGATTTTGGTAATAATGAAACTTCCACCGAAGAAAATCCTACGGTAATTTATACTGAGGCCGGAATGTATGAAGTTACACTTGAGGTTGAACCTGAAGTGGAGCTTCATTATAACAAGCTTGAACATACTGAAAGGGTTAATGCTGTGGCAACTATATTTGAAGAACGATTTGATGATCCTGCACTTGATACAGACTTTCCACCGGAAGGATGGAAACTGATAGATGCAGATGGTGATGGGCATAACTGGTATTGGGATGCGTTGCCGGAGGAAGATGAGTATTATATCTTGTCAGATTCATGGCATCAGCCAACCGGAGATGTTTTAACACCAGATAACTGGATCATTACACCTCAAATTGACGTTACCGATGTTGGAGGTTTAATGCTGGAGTTTGAAGTTGCCCCAAGGGCTTCAGGTCCGGAATACAGAACTGAAAAATATGGTGTGTTCATTTCAACAACCGGCAGAGAAGTTGAAGACTTTGAGTTGGTTTATGAAGAAAGAATTTCAGAAGACCATGAACAGTGGGGCTGGGAACTCAGAGAAGTTGACCTTTCTGATTATGCCGGTGAGGAAATTTATATTGCATTCCGCCACTTTGATTCAACTGACTTATGGTCTGTTGCTCTTACCAATATTCATGTATATGAAATATCAAACAAGTAATGTGAATTTATAAAATAAAGCCGTTGAAGTAATTTAAGTTTCAACGGCTTATTTTTTTTACTTAAAAATTTGAATTATGAGAATCAAAACGAATATATATATATTAATCGCAATATTTTTTATTTCTTGTTCAGTAAGCAATGATGAGGTTAATGATGTCTCTCCTGATGGTAAATTATTTATTATAGGCGGTGGGCATCGCTCAGAAGCGTTGATGGATAGACTTGCAAAGGAGGCCGGTGTGTATGAAGGAGGAAATATTGTTATCCTGCCTATGTCCAGCTCAGTGCCGGATTCAGCCATTATCTGGTCCGGAGAATCTTTT
>SLSZ01000142.1 GCA_007130125.1 Bacteroidales bacterium | reverse complement strand
ACGTTGTTATAAACATAATTGCCAAAATGTGCGCGTCCTGCAAACGAAAGGTCCCATTCTTTATATTCGAAAGTTGAGTTTATCCCAAAGAAATAATTCGGGGCCGGGTCTTTCAGGTGGCGTCTGTCTCTGTCACCATACTCTCCATCACCGGTACGGTCAACATAAAGGCCTTCGATAGGGTTGCCGTCGGCATCATATATCTGTTCATAAACAAAGAATGAATACGGAGCATGACCCACGCTGTGCATTTGTATGGTGTTGCCGACACCACCTTGAATGCCACCGACCTGAACACCAAGGAATGACGGGTCGGGTGCAGCGGTTAGCTTAGTGATCTCTGTTACATTATAGGTAGCATTAAATCCTAAATACCAAAGAAAATCGCTTCTTACTATCGGCCTGGTGTTTATATTGAATTCCACACCTTTGTTTTCAAGGTTTCCGATATTAGTAATTATAATATTGGTAAGGTTTGTACCTGCCGGAACAGGGATCTGATTGATCAGGTCTTCCGTTTCCCTGAAATAAAATTCCAATGAGCCGTAGTACCTGTCATCAAAGATACCGAAGTCCAAACCTATATTATAAGTTGTTGTTTCTTCCCATTTAAGGTTTTCGTCGTAGCCTTCCGGCCGGTAGGTATCAATAAATCTGTCACCAAACTGGTAATAAGCTCCCTGGCGGTTCCTGGTGTATCTTGCAAGGTATGGATAATCACCCAGTAATATTTCCTGCTGTCCTGTGACACCGTAGCCCAGCCTAAGTTTTAACTCAGAAAACATTGGCAGGTTTTCCATAAACGGTTCACGCCTGATGTTCCAGGCAAATGCGGCAGAAGGGAACAGACCCCAGCGGTGGTCTTCATGAAATCTTGAAGAGCCGTCATTTCTTAAAGTGAAAGTGAAGAGGTAACGATCCATAAACACATAATTCATACGTCCGAAGAAAGAGACCAGGTAATTTTCCGTTGGGAATTCGTTATAATTCCATTCTACATCAATCCCTGTAAGGTTGTCTTTAAAATTTCTATTAAGGGATGTGCTTTTTTGATATATGTGCTGCCAGGAATATCCTGCCATAACATCTAACCTGCTGTTAATAGCTTCAAGGTCTGTTTCATAGTTAAGGTAGAATTCAATAAGTTCATTTTTCTTTTCCTGATCCCATAAGTTATTAACGCTACCTTCGTTATAAGCATATCCAGCATAAAAGGGAATAGTAATAGATCCTTCACTGTTAGAATGGTCATACCCGATATTAAGGTTTGCTTTAAGTTCCGGCAAGAAGTGAAATTTATAATCCAGTTGTAAGTTACCTATTAAACGGTACACATCCGAAACATCTTGTCTTTGGTGAAGCAGTGCAACCGGGTTGGCTGTTGCCATCTCTTCAGGTCTTCCATCGTCCTGGGTCCAGGTGTAATATCTTTCGTATGGACTGTTAGGGTCTTTTACCGGCTGTGTAGGGTCAAATTGAATTGCTGCCCCAATTGCTCCGGCATCGGCAAAAGTATTATCGCTATAAATACCTCTTAAATTAAAGTTAATTGTAAGATGGTCATCCAATAATGTAGGGTTGGCACCAAGGGAGAAAGATGTTCTGCTCATATTGTCAGTATCCAGAATACCATCCTGGTCTGTGTGCCCTATGGCTGCACGGAAAGGCACCGGCCCTATTGCTCCTGTTGCGCTGACATTATGGTCATGAGCAAAAGCATTCCTGAAAATCTGGTCCTGCCAATCGGTATTATGTTCTCCCAGGTTGTTTTCAATAAAGTCCCACGCTGAACCTCCAACAGGCTGATACCTTTCTGTAATAAGCTCTCTGTGTGTGTTGGCATCAAGGACATCTATTGTTCTGATAGGTGTTGCTACAGTATAATTGCCCTGATAATTAAATCTCAGAGGCATACCCTCTTCGCCTTTTTTGGTTGTGATGATTATAACACCATTAGAAGCTCTTGATCCGTAAATAGCTGTTGCCGATGCATCTTTAAGCACGGTAAAAGACTCAATGTCATCGGGGTTAATAGTACTGAGTGGGTTTCTCATACCTGATATTCCTCTCGTATCTAATGGTACACCATCAACAACTATTAAAGGATCATTGGATGCTGATAGCGATGATCCGCCCCTGATGCGAATTGTTGTGCTGCTTCCGGGAGCCCCGCCAGCAGTTGTTATTTGTACACCTGCTGTCTTTCCTTGCAGAAGATCTGTGGGTGAAACAATATTACCGCGGTTAAAATCCCTGGCTTCAACAACAGAAACCGATCCGGTGGCATCCTCACGTCTCTGGACGCCGTAGCCTATTACTATAAACTCATCAAGCATAGTAATATCGGCGTACATCTCAATGTCTACTACTTTTACTTCATCAGGAGCTATCTCAAGGTTTAACCTTGTGGGATGATAACCCATGAAGCTGGCTTTGATCACTATCTCACCTGCCGGTACGGTTAACTCATACTGTCCGTTCTCATCAGAGATAGTACCTATTGTAGTCCCCTCTACAAGTATGTTTGTGCCGGGAAGAGTCTCACCGGTTGCCCGGTCAGTAACAACCCCGGTTATAGTACCTGTTTGGGCTGCCCCGGTAAACGAAACAGTAACAAATACTACTGCTGTAATAATAAATTTAAAAATGTCTCTCATTTCTATGTGGTTTAGATTAAACAAAACAAATTTTAATTGCTCATAAACACATAAGCATTTTGAGCTGAAGTATCTATGTATTCATAAAAACAATCAAGTAATATAAAGAACGCTTATGTTCTCATAACAAATAAAAAGGACCCCTGATAAAAAAGATTTTCAATAAAAATACTTATTTTTTTAGAGAAAACCTTTATTCATGGTAGCTTTTTTTTAAAAAAAATCACATTAATAAAGTTGTTAATATAATAATAATGTAAAAATATAACAAAATTTAGTAATAGTTTGCTTTTTTCCATACAATAAAATGCAATCGTTTCCGCAAACGGTTGCATAGATTTTTTTTGTATATTGCCGAACTTTTCTAAATGCAAAAAACTATGAAGTCACGGCCAGTTTCAATAAACGACATAGCCCGCCGGCTTGGTGTTTCGGCATCCACGGTTTCCCGGGCATTGAAGGACCATCCTGATATCAGTGCGGATACCAAAAAGAAGATAACTGAAGTTGCCAGGCAGGTTAATTACCGCCCTAATATTTTGGCTCTAAGTTTACGTTGTAATCGAACTCACACCATCGGCCTTATAATACCCGAGATAGCACACCATTTTTTCTCATCTGTCATCAGTGGTGTTGAAGAGTTCGCTTATGGTAACGGGTACAGGGTTATTATATGTCAATCAAATGAAGATAGGGCACGTGAAGAAATTAATATTCAGGCATTGCTTGATCACCGTGTAGATGGCATCCTGGTCTCAATAAGCAAGAACACCCGGGATTTTAGCCATCTTATTTCAGCTTTTGATAATAACATACCTATAGTTTTTTATGACAGGATCAGTGATGACATGACAACCGACCGGGTTGTAACAGATGATTATGAAGGTTCGCGAAGTGCAGTTTCTCATTTGCTGGAAAGTGGACGCAACAATATTCTTCATCTTTCAGCCCCAAAAAATTTAATTATTGGCAAAGAACGTTACAGAGGGTACCTTCAGGCATTGAAAGATTTTGATATATCTTATAAGGAGGAGCTTGTATTGTTGTGTGATACAAGCAAAGAAGTGATTAAGAAGAAAACTCAAATATTAAAACTCCTGGAGAAGGGTGTTGACGGAATTTTTGCCGTAAATGATTTTACAGCTATTGCTGTTATGCAATTGCTTCAATCTGAAGGCTTTAGCATACCCAAAGATGTTTCTGTTGTGGGTTTCGGCGATGATCCCATTGCCTCAATAGTTAATCCTCCGCTTTCAACAGTTGAACAAAAAGGCTTTGCAATGGGTAGAGAAAGCGTAAAGCTACTTATAGAGAGAATTGAAAACCCCGATAAAATTATTCCTCCGAGAGTGAAAGTTTTTGAAAGTAAACTGATAGTTCGGGAGTCGTCGGGGTGAAAGTTAAAAACTAAAAGTTAAAAGTTAAAAGTTAAAAGTTAAAAGTTAAAAACTAAAAACTAAAAGTTAAAAGTAATAGGTAATCAGTTGGCAGGCTGCAGGGCATGGGGCATGGGGCATGGGGCATGGAGTAAACAGTATTCGCTGGAAAGGTTTGGGCATAGAGTCATGAGAGAACTAAGAGAAATGGAATTAGTAATGATGACCAATGACTAATGGCCAATGACCAACAAACCTAACAATTTAATAATAGAACAATTCGTAATTCGTATATTCGTAACAGATTCGTTATTCGACACAATAATTCTTCGTATTTGATACAATAACTCTTCGTTTCTCATTAATTCGTACTTTTGCACACAAATATTCAAAAAAACACTATGGTTACAGTTATATCTATAATGACGGCAGGGATTGTCATCGGATTGTTTGTTAGAAACATGAATGGTTTTTTGAAAATAATGGATAGGTTGATAATCCTGGCTATTTTTTTATTATTGTTTTTTTTGGGTGTGGCTGTGGGGGTTAATGAAATGATAATTCAGAACCTGGGTTCTTACGGATTGATAGCATTGCTGCTTACTTTAGGAGGCGTTGCCGGAAGTGTAGTTTTGGCTTTATTGGTTTATAGAGGGTTTTTTAAAAGAGAGCGTTAAAAGCAATTAAATATTTTTAATTTGATTTAAGAACCCCGTTACGATACATTACGGGGCAGGCAAGGAACAAAGATTTTTGATTTACGAAGTTTGTCTGGATAGTTAATTCTAATTCGAAAAAAGGCTCCTGTTTTTTACTTCTAAAATCTTAAATCCTTGTTTGATATTCAAAAAACAAATGAAATTATCAAGTAAGTATGAAAAACTCTTTACTTATAGTCGGCTTTTTCATCGCAGGGATATTGGGGGGCTATTATTCTTTGCTTCCTTCAATAATACTTGAGACCGATATTAGTTTATATGTGTTGTATGCTTTGATGTTTTTTGTTGGTATAGCCATAGGTGCAAACAGGAAAACATGGTCTGTAATCAGAAAAGCAAGAATAAGGATATTTTTAGTTCCACTGACAGTTGTGCTTGGCACGTTTGCAGGTGTAGTAATTACTTCATTTTTTATCAACTCAATATCTGTTCGTGAATCTCTGGCAGTGGGTGCCGGCTTTGGTTATTACAGTCTTTCCAGTGTTTTGATAGGCCAGCTCAGATGCGAAGCACTTGGAGTAATAGCACTTGTGTCAAACATTACCCGAGAGATAATTACATTGCTGGTTACACCTTTTTTGGCTCAATATTTTGGTAAGTTGGCACCAATAGCTTCCGGCGGTGCTACTTCAATGGATGTGACCTTGCCGGTCATAACACGCTACGTTGGGAGTGAATATGCTATCATTGCGGTTTTTAGCGGCATTGTGCTTACTATACTGGTGCCGTTTTTGGTTACGTTTATTTTGACGGTGTGATGAATGTGTTAATGAGGCAATGTGTCAATGTGTCAATGTGCCAATGGGTTTAGAGGGTTAACTGCTGACTGCTTACTGTCAGTTATCAGCCTGTAGAGACAAGGCATGCCTTGTCTCTACTACCGACAGATTTCTGACTTCCCTATATCTCTGCTTATATTTTCACACATCTCACTGAAAAGCCTACGGATTTGCCACCTGAACTTCTGTGTACGTTGTTTGCATTGTTACGCATACTTCTTCTTAGAGCATTTTCATCAGTATCCATGCTTGCGCTCCACCAGAAGCCGTGACTGCCAATTCCGCCAAAGGAGCCAATTTCATTGCGGAAGCCACCAGGTAATGCTGAAAATCCATACTCATCTGTACCATAATGTATGTCATGAGCGTTCCAGCGCGGATGTTCCATAGTGCTGTAGTCTCCACCAAATGGAGAGTTTACTTGTCTTTTGGATTTAAGCTTGTTGCCTGTATTTGTGCTACCCACAAAATTAGTCAACTCGTACCAGTCATTATCGGTAGGTACACGCCATCCTTCAGGGCAAAGCTTGTCAGTATCAACTGCATACCAATTGTATAATGCACCATAGTATTCTTTGTTCTCTGCATTATTGCTTTGCCACGCATAAGCCGGAGTTATTGTATTTTCCCACTCACTGTTGCTTGTAGCGTTAGCAATAGGTGTGCCGTCATTAAGAGTAGTTGTTTTCAGGTTCTCTGCCATCCACTTTTGTTGGCCTATAGTTATTGTGTTATAAACATTGCCGTCAATATCAGTTACTGTACTATTGTGATTTGCAGAATCTTCTTCAAGAGTGATAACCAGCGGGCCGTTTGCATTGCTGTTGAAAGCCTTGAGTTCTTCGCCCGTGAAGTTGTTTTCGTATGTGATAAAACCGTCCTTTTCAACTGTTACTAAGTAGTTGTTGTAAGAATCATTAAGAGTAATTTGATTAGTTGCAGCTTCCAGGTTGCCTGAAAAAACAGTGTTGTCTTCGGCTTCAACTTCAACTGTGAGGCTTGCAGTAGTCATTTCAAAATTGTCAATGTTTTCATTGAATATAAAGACACCAACCAAAAAGTCAAAAGTCTCTACAACATCAAAGGAAAATGTTGAATAGCCAAAATCAGCAGGGTCATTACTATGTGTTGATAACACTTCCGGTTTAAGCTTTGTAACATAATCCTTTTCAATCGAGAAAAAATTAGGTAACGGATAAGATACAAGATACTCCATTTTGGAACCGGATTTTGGAGCAATGTAAATTACTTTACCTTCGGAGTCGATTACCAAAAATTCAGTTAAGAAGTAACTTCCGACATTAAGTGATATAGCTTGCGTTATCAGAGAACCGTTCATGTTGTATAAAGGAAGTGACTCCTGGTTATAAACCAGCTTTCCGCTTTCATCTTCGATGGTGATGATCAAAGCAGTTGCATCTTCAGCAGATTTTCCGCTTTTTGTTATATCAACTTTTTCCGATAAGACTTCATCGAAACCAAAAGAGACTTTTCCATCAGCATTTATTTCTATACTTTCATCTTTTTGGCATGACAATGTAAATATTGCCAAAGCCAGTATTACTGAGTTTATTCTTGTTATTTTTATTAATTTTTTCATGATACCCTTCCAAAAGTTTGATAAAATATTTTATTAACAATTTCTTGTTTTTCACTAATTAAACTGTATGTCAAAAATAAGATTAGGTTTGGCGAAAAAAAACAAAGAATTACCGTTTGATTATAAGGGGAAACTATAAAAATTTTGAGGGAAAACCCCAAGACTATCCAGGGTTAAACTCCTATACTAATTAAAATACTGTTTGAGATAAATTGAGGCTTTAAAACGATGTGGAGAATGATTCAGAAATGTATAATTGTTTATCTTTTGTTTCTTCAACACCTGAAGGTGCAGTCATGCTTGGGAAAATTTTCTTCTCACCATTAACCCCGGTTTGAGTAAGTCTGTAAATAGCATTCCTGCTTCCGGGATTTGTGTCCATAATTCTGTAAAAATTGAGGTTGCTGCTGGAGTTGTTTCCAGATGTATAAGCAATTGTTTCAAAGAAATGACCATCAGTAGTTTTTTCCACCGTAAAGTATTTGTTATTATTCTCAGCAATTGTTATCCATTCTATTATAACGTATTTATTATTTTGTATAACATCATAATGAGCTAAAATTGTTTGAGGCGAGGTATTATAAAAATCAATATAAGGATAGCCGCTGTTGATTTTTGTCTTTATGTTCCAGCTTTTGTTAAACCAACCTTTATAAGTAAAAGCGTTCTTCATTTCTTTAGTGGTTTTGCCATTTGTTTTATCAGTATTGACATAATTGCAAATCCCTGATGTTTCTAGATCCCAGTAGGAATTAGCAATATTCTTTTCATTATTACAGGTATAATCATTGTAGCCGGCTATGCCACCAACTTGTTCGCAGTTCATAAGGTTAAAACTCATAGCTGTATAAGTATGGTTTATCCTGCTATAATAATTTATGTATCCTGCAATACCGCCTATTTTCGAACCATCTTTGGCTGTTATGCTTCCCCGTGTAAAGCAATTATTTATTTTACCTTTATTTAAACTGCCAACTAAGCCTCCTGTTTTTTCTTTTTTCCCCGGAATATCTTCACGTAGCTTTACATTAATAATCACATAACTATGTTTTAATACCGGGCCTTTTGTTTCATTTACACTATGACTGTTTATTTTACCTATTAACCCACCTACAGACTCAATTCCTTTGACTGAGCCCATACTGGCAAAACAATATTCAATAATAGTGTTTTCATCACCAGAAACACTACCTATTAATGAACCAACTGCATTATTTCCTGTAATGTGGGTGTTTAATAAGCCAATATTGCGGATTATTGTTTCTTTAGTTCCGGATGAATTATTATTACTTACAAAACCAAACAAACCCACATTGTTTTGATCCGGCCTGTTAATATATAACCCTGAAATAATATGGTTTTTACCGTTATATGTGCCGGTGAATGCAATGCTGTCATTACCAATTGGCATCCATCCTTTTGCCTCATTCCAATATTTGGTTTCAGAGGCATCAATATCGGCAGTTTGTATAAAGTGCTTATCCCACTTGTCAGGATTATTGCTTAACCATAAAAGATTTTCGATCGTTTCTATATGATAAGGGGAGTTTTTTTCGCCATCACCTGCAGGCTGTTGGTTTAAATTGTTAGAATAAAGGCCTGATATGATAAGCACTACAAATATATGAAGCGCTATTGATCTTTTGGTGTTTTTTTTATTAATCATGACTTCATGGTTTTAATTATTTCTAATCACGATCTTTTAATTGCTTTCTCAAATTCTTTTTTGTTTAAGGTATCTGTATGCAAACAATGGTTAAAGTTGTTAGATTTGAGGTTCTTTCTGAGGGTGTCTAAAAACTTATTCATTATTAGTATTCTTATTTGCGGATTTTTGGAAAGTGCAGTTTTTAATGCTTCAACGGTTCCATTTATTGATGTTTCAATATCTGCCAACACCATGTCAGGTTCCGCCTTTTCTATAACTTCCAGCAATTCTTTTCCGGTTGATACTGTTGCTACAATATGTCCAAGCCCTTGCTCCTCAATTAGGTACTTCAATGAAGTTAATACAACGGGCTGGTCATCAATGATTAATATTTTTGTTTTTTTTCTCATTTTTGTTAAAATTGCTATATCCACCCACATATATACTAATTTCGAAACTTAGATATATGCTAATACAAAATTGCAATAGAAATCCATTCAAAACAAGAATGAAATACGGATTATAAATTAGTGTAAACTATTAAAAGGGAAGAGTGTAAAACCTATAAGACTTTACGTTTTTCTGGTTATTCTGGCCGGGAATCTGTTTTTAAGGAAAAACATTTTTTAAATTTCAACAAGCTTGTTTTTAATAGCGTACAACACGAGGTTAATTGTGTTTTTTGCATTTGTCTTTTTTATAAGCTTTGAGCGGTGAGCTTCAATGGTTTTTACACTGCGGTTAAGTTTTTCGGCAATTTCGCTTGTAGTAAGCCCTTCACAAAAGAACTTCAGCACCTCCATTTCCCTGTCGGTAAACTCAAATTGTTCGGTTTGTTGTTCTTCTTCGGAGGTTTTTTTACTCATACTGACAATAATATTTCTCAGCAACTCATTTGAAAAGTAACTTTCACCTTTGGCAACATTGGTAATAGCTTTTTCCAGCTCTTGCTTACCTGAGGTTTTCAGGACGAAGCCCAATACGCCTGCAGCTATCATGTTTTCGTAATGATCTCTGTCAGAAAACATTGATATAACAAGTATTTTCAGGCCGGGCCATCTTGCTAATGCTTCTTTTGTAGCTTCCAGGCCGTCCATAACCGGCATTTCAATATCCATCAGTATAAGGTCAGGCTTTGATTTTTTCATCATTTCAAGAAACTCTTTGCCGTTTTCGGCTTCTGCTATTACCTGGCCGATCCCTTCATTTTCGATCAGAAGCTTGATGCCTTCCCTGAACAATGGGTGGTCGTCAACGATAATTATTTTAGGTTGTGCTACCATAATTGATAATAATTTTGTTAGTTGGTTTTAAAAATACCGGTTTATTTCAACGTCAATTCAATTTTTGCTTTCATTCCTTTGCCGGGGCTGCTTTTAAAGCTTATGTTGCCTCTCAATGTGTTAACCTTTTTAAGTATATGCCATATTCCAAGACCTTCGGTTCCATGCAAATCTTTTGCTTTTTCCACATCGAATCCAATACCGTTGTCATTGTATTTAAAAGAAATAGTATTGCCCTGTTCGTTTATATTATAAGCCATATTTATTTCAGTTGCTTGTGCATGTTTGATGGTATTGTTAATAAGCTCACAAACAATATAATAAAGTGTTTTTTCGGTGTATTTTTCAAATCTTTTTTTTGAATTGTATGAGAATTTAATATTTATCTTTTTCGTTTCATTTAATCTTTGTGCAAGTTCTTCTAATGCAGCGACAAACCCGTAATTGTTAAGCAACCTGGGGTTGAGGTTTTTTGCTATTTCCCTGGTGGTTTGTATCGCTCTTTCTATACTTTCGTTTCCTTTTTGAGTTATCATGTTTACTTTTTCGGGATTATCGGTTTCTGACAGCCATTGGAAATAAAGCTTGATGTTTGAAAGCAGTGGCCCCAGGCCGTCATGAAGTTCCATAGAAAAACGGCTGCGTTCTCGTTCTTCAACTTCTGTGGTAATATTCATCAAACGTTTTTCTGCTTCGACTTTTTCGGTGATATCCTGGTTGGAAACCCGGAATCCTAAAAACTCATTGTTTTCAGAAAATATCTTACGGCATATATGGCTTATCCATCTTTGTTCGCCTGTGTTTTTTTTGATAATTCGGAATTCGGTTTCATAAAACTCGCGGTTTTCCTTGTCATTATTAGCGTCTTCTCTATGCTTTTGAAAACTACTTTTATCTTCATTATGAATTATTTTTTCAATCAGATCGGGGTTGTTAACAAACTCCTGTGGTTTATATCCTGTAATTCTTTCAACAGAAGGCGATATGTAGATGATGTGGAAATTGTTATCTATCCAATATTCCCAGTTATATGTATGGTCGGATACAGTCCTGTACCTGAATTCACTTTCTTTCAGGGCATCAAGGGTTTGTTTGCGCAATATTGCATTGGTGAATATTTTTTCAAGGACTCCAAGCTGGACAACATGTTTTTTAGACCAGTTTTTGGCTGATTTTACAGCGTCTAATCCCAAAAAACCTATAACATTGTTTTTATCTGTCATTGGCAGGCATATCAGCGATACAATGTTCTGTTTTTGAAATTCTT
>SLSZ01000160.1 GCA_007130125.1 Bacteroidales bacterium | reverse complement strand
TATTACTACCAGAATAACTTTGTTGGGGAGGAAGTGCATTTGAAAGGTATCTTATTAGCCGGCGGTTCAGGAGCAAGACTGTATCCACTCACAAAAGTGACAAACAAACACCTTTTGCCTGTTGGGAAATATCCGATGATCTATTACCCAATATATAAGTTAAAGCAAGCAGGTATTACCGATATTTTTATTGTCACCGGAAAAGAACACATGGGAGATGTTGTAAATTTGCTGGGTAGTGGTAAAGATTTCGATTTGCAGTTTACTTACCGGGTGCAGGACGAAGCAGGTGGAATTGCCCAGGCTTTATACCTGGCTGAAAAGTTTGTGGGCAGTGATCGCTGTGTAGTTATTTTGGGGGATAACATATTTGAAGACAACATTGATCACTATATAAATAAATACAAGGATCAGGATAAAGGTGCAAAGATTTTAATTAAGGAAGTGGAGCATCCTGAACGGTTCGGTGTGGCTGAGTTAAAAGGTGATAAATTATGTTCGATCGAAGAAAAGCCAGATAAACCGAAGAGTAATTATTGTGTCACGGGTGTTTATATGTATGATAGCAGGGTATTTGATATAATTAAAACCCTGAAGCCCTCAAAAAGGGGCGAACTGGAAATTACAGATGTTAACAACAATTATATTCAACATAATGAACTTACTTATGATATTTTAAAGGGCTGGTGGTCTGATGCCGGCACTTTTAACTCGCTGGCTTATGCCAATCAAGTTGTTAAGGATAGTGCCGGGTACGCCGATTTGTCTGATATAATCTAACATTGAAAAATTGCTTTGAAAGGTGGGTTAAGGTTGCAGCTTATTGATGGTATAAAAACAAAAAAGCTCAGGTTGCTCCCTGATGATAGAGGGTTTTTAATGGAAATATTAAGAAGTGACTGGCCGGAATATGATCGCTTTGGCCAGGTTTATGTAACGGCATGCTATCCCGGGATAATCAAAGCCTGGCACTACCATAAAATTCAGTGGGATCATTTTGTATGTGTCAGTGGAATGGCCAAAGTGGTTTTATATGACAATCGGGAAAAAAGCAAAACAAATGGTTTGGTTAATGAGTTTTATATCGGAGAACTAAATCCGATGCTGATCAAGATACCACCTAACATCTATCATGGGTTTACAACCGCCGGAGATAATAAGGCTCTAATTATTAATGTTCCCACAGAGCTATATAATTATGACAACCCTGATGAATATCGGGTTGAATACAACGATCCTTCTATCCCTTATTCATGGGAGGTAAAACACGGTTGAAAGCGAAAGAAAAAGAAACCGGCGATATGCTTGAAAATGATCATTAAAAACTTATCATTGCCGGTGCCGCTGTTGCCGGAGGACGTTTTCTTGATTGGATATTTCTAAATCAAAATCGATTGGAGCAAGTTTATGAAAATACTGGTTACCGGTGGGGCTGGCTTCATCGGATCAAACTTCTTAAATCTATTTGTGCCCAAATTTCCGGAGCATACATTTATTAATTTTGATAAGCTCACCTATGCTGCTAACCTTCTTAATTTAAAAAATATTGATGGGTCTTCTAATTATATTTTTAAACAGGGTGATTTAGATGATTATAACCAGGTAGAAAAGATTTTTAGGCAATACCAGCCTGGTTTGATAGTGCATTTCGCTGCAGAGAGTCATGTGGATAGAAGTATTCTAGGCCCTGCTGAATTTATTTATACCAATATAATTGGGACTTTTAACTTACTGGAAGCCTGCCGGAATAATTGGGATGCCAAAGAAGGTAAGCTTTTCCACCATATCAGCACCGATGAAGTTTACGGGTCACTTGGTGAAACCGGCAAGTTTAAAGAAGAAACGAGGTACGATCCAAGCAGTCCTTATTCTGCCTCAAAAGCTGCCAGTGACCATTTGGTTCGATCCTACTTTAAAACCTATAATTTACCGGTAACTATCACTAACTGTTCTAATAATTATGGCCCCTATCAATTCCCGGAAAAACTTATTCCTCTGATGATTTTGAAAGCTTTAAATAACCAAAAGCTCCCGGTTTACGGAAAAGGAGAAAATGTGCGAGACTGGTTGTACGTGGAGGACCATTGTGAAGCTATATGGCAGGTTGTTACCCGCGGGCAAAAAGGGGAGACCTATAATATTGGTGGAAACTGTGAATTAAAAAATATTGAGGTTGTAAAAATGATTTGTACTATTCTAGCAGAGCTGCAGGGTCTGGCACCTGATTATTATAATAAATTGATTACATTTGTTAAAGACCGTCCCGGACATGATTTGAGATATGCCATTGATTCAAAAAAAATAACCAAGAAACTGGGGTGGAACCCCAGAGAAACATTCGAAACCGGTTTAAAGAAAACAATTAAGTGGTATCTTGATAACAGTGACTGGCTAAATAGTGTGCAAACTGGTGAATATAAAAAATGGATGAAGTTGAACTACAGTGCGAATTAGGAAAGTGACTGCTAGAGGCTTGAGAGCGTAGGAAGGTATGAAGCAATACTCTAGATGATAAAAGGGATATACCCGGATTTATTTAAAATGTTTTTTTAAAACCATTATATATTTCAAATTAAGGAGAGACTTTCAATGCAATTAGATGATGTCGGAGTTGTTGTACTTAATTATATGACCATCGAGGCCCCGAAAGAAATGATTGGATCGCTTAAAAAGATCTATCCAAATGTGCGAACACTAATAGCCGATAATGGTTCACCTGAAAACGTTATAGAAGAACTGGAAAAATTTTGCGAACAACTAAACAATGCAAATGTTTTAAAACTAGGCTACAACTACGGTTATTCTAAAGGAATGAATGCCGGAATTAAAAAACTAAGAGAAGACGGTTATGAATACATTTGCTGCAGCATATCTCATATGCTGATAAACGAAAATAATTTACTTG
>SLSZ01000004.1 GCA_007130125.1 Bacteroidales bacterium | reverse complement strand
GTTCTTGAACTGCCCTGTCCAATACGTTGATCAAACCATCCTTGAGCAGCCGTATATTCCGGGTCGGTAACACCATAATTGTTGGTCTGCCCGGCAAAATAATGGCTGGTATAATCTTGCCTTGATACATTCCAGAAGTATGATGAAGGCGAGTATCCTGAAAAATCCGTATCTGTTTCTATATCAAACCGCTTGTTGTTAAGCAAGTTATTCCAGGTCAGGTAGTAAGTTATTGTATCTGTTATCAGGCTGTAACCGGGGTTGGGATGGTTTTCAGGGACTTTGTATAATATTTCGTCAAACCAGCCATCATTGCCTTCGGCATAGAATTCTATATAATCTCCCGGCTGAAAAAGTCCGGTGTTTTCATTTTTAACATAAATAGGTTGCTCTTCGCCGCGAGCAAAAATTTGAAAGCTCCTCGGGTCAAATGTTCCAACCGGTACGCCGGCATCAACAAGTGTATTATAATCAATACGGTACACACCAGCTTCATGAATTGGGATTTTGTAATACCGCTGGCCATAGTCAATCCATTCGTTACCCAAAGGTAAGCCTTCGATTTTCCCGGGAAGCATTAACAACATTATTGCTGTTGCAAAAAGGATTATATTTTTTTTGTAATATTTCATTCTCTGGGTTCGCTGGTATCTCTTGGATTAATGTTAAATCTTAAAGAAAATATGTTTGAGTATAAAGCTATTGAACTATTTCCAACGTTTGTGAGTGCATAATCTATAGTCAGGTTATCTTGAATTACTACGCCTATTCCTATGTTTGGCTGTGCACTTCTGATCTTTTCTCCCTTGGTATTATGATATTGCTGGATATTTCCAACCCCGCCACGCAAAAAGACAAAATCCCCGTAATTGAGCTCTATGCCCAGAGAAGGGTCAATGCTGAAAGGGTCACTTTTTATGAGCACGTTTCGCTTACCGTCAGTTGTTATCATCATGTCTACCGACATCAGCATTGAAAGATTCTCGTACAGACTGATGCTTCTGGCAGCACCCAGGATAAATCTAGGCAAGGTTATCTCCGTTGAGCTTTCGGGTATTTCATTGCCGGTAAGCTCGAAGGTTTCTCTCATTCTTTCGTCCAGGTCGTAATTCCAGGCGTTGAAGGTTGTAGTTATATCCTTGCCTGAAAAACCAAACAACCAGTTGTTGTAAGCATATTGTGCTCCAACATCAACCCCAAAACCCCATGCGCTGGCAAAGCTTCCTGCTGTGCGGCGTATGACTTTAGCATTAACTCCTACTTTGAGGTTATCAAACCGGGGTAACATTCTGGCATAGGATAGTATAAATCCATTATCGGCAGCCGAAAAGGATTTGATGCGGTCGTAATTAATATTCCCTTCACTGTCGATAAGCTCTGAAGTGTCAGGAATGTCATCAACCCCGAACCTAAGGTATGAAAAGGCAAAGCTGCTGTACTCGTCGGTGTTGAATGCTATTGCTCCGTAATCATAACTGGCTATTCCTGCAAAATATTGACTATGCATTAAAGAAACTTGTAATTGGGATTCTATATTTATCAATCCTGCAGGATTCCAGTAACCGGATGTGACATCATTTGCTACTGCTACGAAGCCATTTGACATACCCAATGCCCTTGCACCTACGCCAATATACATGAATTCATTGCTGTGAACCGGTGTGTTAGGATATGATGCAATGCTTAAGAAGTTTGCTAGAAAAAAGATTATAAGTATTTTAATATGCTTGCGCATCCTGTATTAGCTGTAAATAAATAACTGGCACAATACTTTGTAATGCCTTAAAAGTTCAATATAAAAAGATTTTTCCAAATGTAAAGATAAGAAAAACAGGCGAAATAGGTTTAAGTATATTACTTATTAAAATAGTCTTACACCAAATTTAAAACCTAACCAGGTTTTAAGGTTTTTATTTCCATTAAAGTCACTATCGGAAAATGTATATGGCATTATTTTGGAGAAGTGATCCTCATAATAATCACAATCGGTATTTGCCAGGTACATATTAAAGGTAATGCCGCTATAGACAGACAGTTTCGGGTTAATATACCAATCTATACCTGTTCCTAGTGAAGTAAGATTGTTTTTATACGCAATATAAGAACCTTTCGATATTTTTTTTGATAAAATCTCAACTTCCAATGAAGCTCCATCCGAATATCTGAAAGAAGAGCCCAGTCCTACACCAACGCTCCAAAAAGGTTTGTCAAGATCTTCCGGGATTATTCCGGCAGAGATTATTGAATGAAAAGCTTTGATACCGCCACGATATGCCATGTTTACTTCAAGCATCTCGTTGGCTGAAAGTTCCAGTTTGTTATAACCTTTTCTGATAATGTTAACCAAGCCTAAGGGAACTCCCTGGCATGAGTCGGCAACATTAATAAGCCCAATTTGTACCCCTCTGAAAAATTTAGCTTTATTAAAAACTCCTGCTATTTGTACCCCGTTTATAGTGTCTGCAACATTGAATACTCCGGCTACTTGAGTACCGTTGATGCTATCTGCAAGGTTAAACACACTTGCTACTTGTAATCCGGGTGTTTTGTTGGCAACGTTAAATACTCCTGCTATTTGTGCACCCTCGGTTTTACCGCTAAGATTAAACACTCCGCTTGCCTGTACACCTTGTAAAGTGTTGGCTTTACTAAAGACCCCTGCACCTTGAATACCCTGAAAGTGGCCGCCTGTTATATTTGATACACCGGACATTTGTACGAACCTTGCATCTTCTTGCACAATGTTGAAAACCCCTGTGCTTTGAAAACCATGAAAAGATTGTGCTTTGTTAAATACTCTTGAAATTTGTATGCCTTTAAAAGTTCCTTCAACAGAATTAAATACTCCGGCACTCTGTATGCCGTTATAATTTCCACCAACAATATTAAAAATACCTGCAGCTTGCATAACCCCGGCATTTTCTTCCACAATATTGCCTATGCCGCCAAACTCCATAATATTAACACCCTGAACTTTTCCCAAAAGAACATTAACAGAGAAGTCGTATGTGTTGTGCTTTGTTTGAGCACCATCAATGCCTACGCCGGGGAAAAAAGAAAGCTGGAATCCTTTTGCAAGGGTGTCGTTTGAATCGATATCTTCAGGTAAGTAGCCTGTATCGGTTTCCCTTGGCTTTGCCGGAATGGAATGATCCGGCTTGTCTTCCTTTTTTATTGTGTCTTTAGGTAGCGGCGTTTCGTGTTTCTCTTCCCGGGGAATTGGATCATCCTCTGCTTTCTTATGATCCGGGGTTTCAATTTTTTGAAGTACCAGGTAGTTATCAACAACCGTATATTTTATATTGTTTTCAAAAATATAATCAAGAACGTTTTCAACAGTTTCATCCTGAAAATCAACACTTATTTTTTTGCTAAGAGGCAATGCTATTGGACTGTATGAAAAACGAAACCCTGCTTGTTTGGATATTGTGTCCAATATATTTTGGATGCTTTCGTCGGTGAAGGAGATTGTTATTTTCCTTTCAAGTATTGGATTTTCTTTTGGTTCTGCATGAGAGCATAAGATCGTTGTCAGGATAAAGGCGATAATTAAAACAACTTTATTTTTCATGTTCTTTTTGATTAAGGTTATCGATTATAAAAAATCTTCAGCGATTTTTAATTGTTTCCAAACAAAGTGTTCTGTTTGCCAGGTCAAAAATAAGATAATTTTCTTTGTTTGTTTTGTCAGTATAATGTTAAAATTAAGTTTTTAATCAAATGAAAATATAAAATCCCAGGTTCAAAGCATCTCCAAATAATTGATTTCTAAAACAAAGATAAAACAAAATCCATTATTTAAAGTATAAAACTGTTTTGCTTTGAACCCGGGATATCTAACAACTAGCTGATTAGAGCCGGGTTTAATAAAACATGAATTTAATTCCCTTGTTTCAGGTACCTGTCCAGCCAGTTATAAAACTCATCGTACCAGAATAGAGAATTTTGTGGTGTCAGTATCCAGTGGTTTTCGTCGGGATAGTAGACCAGCCTTGCATCAAGCCCCATGTTTTTATAAATGTTATATACAAGAAAACCGTGAGCTACAGGTACCCTGTAGTCAAGTTCTCCATGTATAACTAACATTGGAGAGCTAAAGTTTTCGGCATATGATGCAGGGTTTATTTTCTGCATTTGTTCGGGGTTATCCCATGGAGATCCGCCGTATTGATACCCTCTGTTTGCCGAGAAGTCAGATGCGAACTGCAGATTAAGGTCAAATACTCCTGCATGGTTTACCAGGGCTGCGAACCTGTCGGTTTGACCCGCGATCCAGGTTACCATGTATCCTCCATAGCTTCCTCCTGTGGCAGCCATACGTTCTCCGTCAATATAATCTTTTTGTTCCATATAGTCAGCTGCTTTCATTATATCACGATAGGGCAGGTCGGCGTGGTTTCCGTGTATTGACTTGGTGAACTCCTGTCCGAAACTTGTTGAACCGTGAAAGTTAGGCATAGCAACAACATATCCCGGAGCTGAAAACAGATGTGCATTCCAGCGGTAATGCCACTGATCCCCAAAAGTGCCATGAGGCCCTCCATGTATCATGAATACCAGTGGATATTTTTTGTCGGGATCAAAATCCGGGGGATAAATAATGAACATTTGAATGTCTGCGTCATTAGCTCCCTTATAGGTAATGTTTTCAACATCGCCAAGCTCAATACCTGAAAGCATTTCATCATTAAAGCCAGTCAGCTTTGTCAGATCTCTTCCACGTGTGTTAATCTTATATATTTCTGTTGGTTTATTCAATTCATGTTGAGTAAATATTAAAGTACGTCTTCCTGCTTTGGTTACATTATCTGCTGTTCCGCCACGGTAAATCTCAGTAACATCGCCTCCGTCGGCCGGAATTGAGAAAAGTGACTTCATAGCATGGTCTTCAGCATGGAAATATATTGTGTTGCCATTGTCAGACCATATCCATTGCTGACAGGAAAGGTCTATGTCTTCAGTGATGTTATTATGTGTTTTGTTGTTTCTGTCGTATACGACCATTCGTATTTTATCGGCATAAAAATGTAAAATTTTATTTTTACCGTAAAGGATATAGTTTCCATCGGGGCTATAAACCGGGTTCACATCGTTGGCAGGGTTATCTTTTGTAATATTTTCAATTTCGCCGCTACCATCGGTTTTTAATACGAATATTGAGCTTTTCAGCTGCTCATAAGGTGGTTTGGTAGCGTTCATGCTTACGGCTATTTCTTTTCCATCGGGTGAAATATCATAGGAAACTCCGCCCATCATACTAAAAAAGTTTGAAGTATCAGGCATAAGGTCAGTTACTTCTTTGTTTTCAAGCTCAACTTTGAAAAGCCTTGGGTAAAAGCCATCGGTCAGCCACCTGTCCCAGAATCTGTATACGTTATTCTCAGTGACTTTGGCAGTAACTTTGCTTTCGCGTTGTTCTTGTAATATTTCTTCAAGTTTATCAAAATCACCTTCATAATCAGGGTGAATGTTTGCTGCGAAAGCTATTTTTTTACCATCGGGGAACCATTTCGGGGCAAAGGTGCCTACAGGCAGGTCGGTAATTTTCCTTGCTTCGCCTCCACTAAGGTTAAGCACATAAAGCTGTGCCGGACCGTCATCCCTGCGGCTGGTAAAGGCAATCTTTTCGCCGTCAGGGGAAAAAACCGGGGAGCTGTCTTTGCCGGTATGTGTAATACGTGTTTTTTCTTTTGTGTCATTGTTCAGAAGATAAAGATAAGTGCCCGGACTGTTTTTATCTATATCATAAATGGTAACGGCAAACACACTCCACTCGCCATCAGGTGATACTGAAGGTGCGCTGACACGTTGCATGTTCCACATGTGCTCAGGTGTAAAAACCTCCTGCGACCATGAGACTGAAGCAAACAAAACAAAAATGAATGTAATGCTTAATTTTATTAATCCTTTTTTTATCATAACTTAAGTGTTTTTAGGGTTGTTATATTTATATCATTTATTTGGCTATTCTTAGCAATTCTTTAATAACCGGGTATTATTGTATCGAATAACGAATGTTTTACGAATTTACGAATTACGAAAAATTGTCGTTGTTTATTAGTTGAATGTTTAATATTGATGTTGGACATTGTCAACTGTCAACTACGTTTTGCCGACTGCCGATTTCGTACTGCCGACTGATTACCGATTACTGATTACTGATTACCTCTTACTACCTACCCGCTACTCAACAATCGATACATCACCCCTTCAATTGCCTCAGATAAAGCTGAATAGTGTTTTCCAGTCCGTAATAAAGAGCATCGGAAATAAGAGCGTGTCCTATTGAAACTTCAAGCAAGTGAGGCACATTTTGTGCGAAATACTTGAGGTTTTCCAGATTAAGGTCATGCCCCGCATTAAGCCCAAGGCCACAATCGTTTGCAACTTTTGCTGCTTTGACAAAAGGCTCTACGGCCTTTTCAGGGTCTTTTGGAAAAGATGCAGCATAAGGCTCTGTATATAGCTCTACCCTGTCGGTGCCAGTGTTTACAGCTTCTTCTATCAAATTGGGGTCGGTTTCTATAAATATGGAAGTGCGGATACCGGCATCTTTCAGTTGTGCAATTACGTCTTGCAGAAACTCTTTGTGTTTAATTGTGTTCCACCCGGCACTGGAAGTCAATGCGTTTGGAGGATCCGGCACTAGAGTTGCCTGGGCCGGCTTTATTTCAGTGACCAGCTTTAAAAACTTTTCCGATGGATAACCTTCAATATTGAACTCTGTAGTTAAAACCGGTTTGAGGTTTCTGACATCCTGATAACGTATATGTCTTTCATCCGGACGTGGATGTACAGTAACCCCCTGTGCGCCGAACTTTTCGCAATTTATGGCTGCTTTTACCACGTCTGGCAGATTGCCTCCGCGGGCATTGCGCAACGTGGCTATTTTGTTTATGTTTACACTTAATCGGGTCATAGATTTTTCTTTTTACAAAACTATATAAATAATGTTTAAAAAAAACTTAAACAGAACTTTTTAAGTTTATTGTTGCTGGCTTTGTTAATAAACAGGTTAAAATTATAACTAAATTTGTTTGTTGCAATGAATTAAATTATTTGTAATTTGGAGCTTGGTAAATTATTTTTTGTGTGAGTAATAATTTCAAAAAGTAATTTAAAAATGGGTGTATCCGAAAACTCGTATGCATTAATTACCGGTGCTAGTAAGGGATTAGGTAAAGCCCTTGCCATTGAACTTGCCAGGCGAAAGTTCAATGTTTTACTTGCTGCATTGCCCAACGAAGGATTAAGTTTTTTATGTAAGCACATTAAAGACGAGTATGCAGTTGATGCAGCATTTTTTGAAACGGATCTTACCAAAAAAGAAGGCTTGTTAAAAATATCTCAATGGGTAAAAGATAATTACAACGTTAGTATTTTAATTAATAATGCCGGGTTTGGTGGCACAATGCCATTCGATTGCACAAGCATTGACTACCTTGATAATATGGTTAATTTAAATGTCAAAGCTCCTGTTTTGTTAACTCACCAATTGCTTCCTATATTGAAAAACCATGAATGCTCATATATTCTGAATGTTTCGAGTATGTTTTCATGCAGTCCAATAGGCTATAAGACTATTTATCCTGCAACCAAGTCGTTTTTATATTATTTTTCCAGGGGGTTGGCAGAGGAGTTAAAAGAGAATAAAGTAACGGTTTGTGTTGTGCATCCGGGGCCAATGAAAACAAATGTTGATGTCAGGAAACGGATAAGCTGTCACGGCTTCTTTGGCAGATTGGGTTTGCTACGTGTAGAGGAGGTGGCACGTATTGCCATAAGTAAAATGTTCAGAGGGAAGCATGTTATTGTTCCTGGATTTGTAAATTATTTCAATTGGCTTTTATTGAATGTGTTTCCAAATTCGATAAAAGCTCCGCTACTTTCTAAAAACGTCAAACGGGAAATTCACACAGAAGCAAACACGTAAATTTTTATGAAAGTGTTGGTTACCGGAGCCAATGGTTTGTTGGCCTCCAATATAGTAAATGAACTAAATCGCAGAAAGATATCTGTAAGGGGGATGGTTCGCCGGACAAGTAATCTGCTTTCTTTGAAAGGACTTGAATTAGAGAAAGTGTATGGAGACCTGACCAATCCGCAGGATATTGAACAGGCTGTTGTGGGTTGCGATGTTATCATTCATGCCGGTGCAGATACAAGCCATTACCACCTGTCTTTTAATGATTATTTACCGGTTAATGTTCATGCTACTGAAACTATATTGGAAGCGGCTAACAAGCATAAAGTCAAAAAATTAATCTATGTTAGTACGGCCAACACTTTTGGACATGGGACCCTGGAAAATCCCGGAACTGAAAAAATGGTGCCGCGATATCCTTTCACCAACTCAAATTATGCTATAAGCAAACAGGCAGCACAACATATTTTACTTAATTATGCTGAAAGAGCTAAGCCGGAAATAACTGTTGTTAATCCTACCTTTATGATTGGTGGGAGGGATGCCAGGCCAAGTTCGGGGAAGCTCGTTTTGATGGGCTATAAAAGAAAAGTTATTCCTGTGCCTCCGGGGGGTAAAAATTTTGTTGCTGTAGCAGATGTTGCCGCGGGTACATGTAATGCCATTGAAAAAGGCAAAAATGGTGAATGTTATTTGTTGGCAGGAGAAAATCTTAGTTATTATGATTTTTTTAAGCTTATAGAAAGTATTGCAGGAGATAAAAAGATCTTCGTTAAACTACCTGCTTCGGCCTTTGCTTTAGTTGGTGGTATTGGTGACATCCTGGCGAAACTCGGACTGGGTAATCTTTTTACCGGGGTAAATACCAGGATAATGTGTATAAAGAATTTTTACACAGCCGAAAAGTCAATAAAAGAGTTGGCTATGCCGCAAACACCTGTAAAGCAAGCAGTTGAAGACTGTCTTGGCTGGTTTAAGCAACATGGGTACATTGTCTGATCTTAAAGAGAAATAGTTTAATACTTTGAAAAGACCAATTGATTAAATTTCTCCGCAATTTTTATCAATCCATTCGGCCATGAATTTTGACAATTCAGATTTTGATGGTGAATATCCATTCCTTACGTAGAATCCTGAAGTGCAAACCCCAACAGCAATCGCTTCCGAGGGCTCTAAGCCGTTGATCCATCCATTACAAAATCCGGCATTAAAGTTGTCGCCGGCTCCGGTAGTAAGCTTAGGTTCAGGGGTGTATGGCCCGTCGATCCACCGGTTTTCCTTGTTATGCGAAATAGTAGCTCCCTTAACCGGGTGAATAACTATAGCGCTAATGTCTAATTTTTGACGCAATTTGTTGGCCCTGGACTCAATATCGTCGTCTTTTATATCCAAAACTTGTGAAATAATAGTTGATTCGTTTTGGTTCATGCTTAACACTGTGTTTGATTCAAAGTTGGAAATTATTTTCAGTACTTCAAGGACATCCTCATCTGTACGCTTTTTTGGATCGGCCAGGTCAATAAAGACTTTTGGTTTGTTTTTTAGGGTTTTTATAATATTATCAAACTCAATCATAATTGAGTTAAGGTTGGAAAGCATTGTCCAGTTTGTAAAAGCAACCAGCTCAGTATTACTAAGGATCTTTTCGATCTCCTGTTTAGAAATATTTTCCGTAAGTTTATCCCAGGAAACTTCAACCAGGTTGTTCATTTTGCCCAGCATAATTTTTCCATCATAGAACTCCAGGGCATCAGTATGACCCGGATCTGTAAGTGAAATAACTGTATTAAATCTTTCCGACACCTCTTTGAAAACAGGGTCTATTTGAGTTTGTCCGAGTGCACCTATGTAAACTACTTCATGTCCCTGAGCCATAACGGCATTTGCCATGATAGGGCCATTTCCGCCAACCTTTGTTTGTATAGGAACAAGCTCAATGTTTGCACTTAATCCGGCACATTGTGCGATACGTTCTGAAAAAGTTTCAATATACTTTATGCGTTCATAGTTATCGTGGTTTTGCCTTTTATCCACTACATGAATTATTTCATCAACAAATCCATCAAAACCAACCAGTAATTGTTTAGGGGAGTTAATATTTTTGAACTTTTCAAGTGCTTTTTCAATAATTTTTACTTGCTTCATTTGTATTGTTTTGTTAAATCATTAATAATTACACGGCTGAAAGAGTTTTAAAGCCTTGCATATAGTTTTGTTATTTCGTAGAGTTCGCTTGTATGCTCTTTTGTAAGCATTTCTTTTTTAAATCTCCATTCCCAATATCCCGATGCTTTTCCGGGAAAGTTCATCCTTGCTTCCGTATCCAGCCTTAGCAAATCCTGCAGGGGTGCTATAGCTACATTAGCGACTGATGACCACGCCAGTTTTAGAAAAGATAAACAGACGTCACTTTCATCAATATTGAAATAATTTCGCATCATCTGTTTTTCGCTTTCAGTGCTTTCTTTATAACGTCCCAGGACAGTGTCGTTATCATGAGTTCCTGTATAAACAATACAATTTTGAGTGTAAGTGTGAGGCAGGAAATTATTTTCTTCTCCACTGTCAAAAGCAAACTGTAATATTTTCATTCCCGGCAGGTTAAACTCCTCGCGCAATTCTATAACATCAGGGGTAATAACTCCCAGGTCTTCTGCTACAATTGGCACATTGCCAAAAGTGTCAAAAATGGCTTTCAATAATTCTTTACCCGGTGCTGGCACCCACTCACCTTTAACAGCTGTTTTTTCACCATAAGGAACAGCCCAGTACGCTGCAAGCCCCCTAAAATGATCTATTCGCACTATATCAAAAACGGTGAAGTTGGCTTCGATGCGGTCAAGCCACCATTGAAACCCGGTCTTTTTCAAATATTCCCAATCATATAAGGGGTTGTTCCACAATTGACCTGTTTCGCTGAAATAATCAGGCGGTACGCCTGACACTTTAATGGGGTTCATGTTTTCATCAAACTCGTACAATTCCGGGTTTGACCATGCATCAGCACTGTCAAAGGCTACATAAATCGGAAGATCACCGAAAATCTTTATATCGTTTATGTTGGCATATGCTTTCAATTCCAGCCACTGTTTAAAGAACAGAAATTGAATAAACTTGTAATAGCTTATTTCATTTTCCAGTTCTTTTTTCATATTATTTAAGGTTTCATCGTCCCGGGTTTTAAGCTTGTAGTCCCATTGATGCCATGGCTTTCCATTATTATGGTCTTTCAGAGCCATGAAAAAAGCATAATCTTCAAGCCATTTGTAGTTCTTTGAGCAAAAGGTTTGAAACTTCCTTTTTAATACTTTTGAGTTATTTCTGTGAAAACTATCATATGCTTTTCTTAGCAAAGGATATGTAAAATTGATAACTTTTCCAAAATCCACCTTTTTCTCATTAAACTCTTGCTTCGGAATATCGTTTTCATGCAACAACCCGTCATCAACAAGCTTGTCAAAGTTTATAAGCAAAGGGTTTCCGGCAAAAGCGGAAAAACACTGATATGG
>SLSZ01000015.1 GCA_007130125.1 Bacteroidales bacterium | reverse complement strand
GCCATTGGTGGAGGCACTTATTGCAGATATATTGATAATTTTGTGGCTTTTGGACCTGTATTTCCAGGGCAGCAGGAATTAGCTCACCAGGCTAATGAAAATATTGCAGTATCAGATTTAATAAAAATTACTAAAATATACGGCCAGGCAATTTATTCATTGATTAAATAGAGGATACGGTATGGTGGGGTAAAAGGGAAGGGATAATGCTGTGAGAAAAATACTTCATGTGATGCCTGTAAAAACTGGGCAAACCAGGATAGAGAAAGTTCAATATAGTCTTGAGAGAATAGCTTTTCCCGGAACAACTTTGGATATTTTAAGTTTTGAGAATGGACCTTCTGATCTCGAGTATTATGCCAATGAGCATGAAGCGATTTCTTTCATGTTGGAGGAAATACCTGCTGTTCAGTACGATTACCAAGCAGTAACTATTGGCTGTTTTTATGATCCGGGGCTGAGAGAACTGAGAGAACTTCTTGATATCCCTGTTCTGGGCATATGCCAATCTTCAATGATGATTGCGTCAATGATCGGACATAAGTTCTCCGTTATTGTAGGCAGGAAAAAGTGGATACCCAGGATGTCAGATAATGCTAACCTCTACGGATTTGAAAGAAAAGTTGCCTCATGGATAAGCCTTGACCTCATGGTTGAGGATATCCATAAGCTGAATGTGCAACAAATTGTAGAAGTCATTGAAGAAAAATGCTTAAAAGCGATAACAGAAGATATGGCAGAAGTGATAATACTGGGTTGTGCAGCCCTCGAGGATGTAGATGTAATTCTTCAAGAAAAGCTGGGAATTCCAGTTATTGACCCTGTAGCTGCGGCATTTAAGGTTGCCGAATCATTATCTGACCTGAAGAATAAAAGAGGCATAAGTACTAGTAAAATATTTGATTTTGAACAAAGGAAATAGAAGATTTATAATGCTCCCAAGGTCAAAGACACGAATTTGAAAAAATAAGTTATACTAGTATCATGCACAAGCGAAATCAGTCTACAATTCAATCAAATAATGTTTTAATATTGGAAATGAAATGATTCGATAACCCTGGGAGGTTAGAAATTTGTTTTTTAAGCCGTTGAAAAGTAATGAGAAAAATTTGCAGGCACAGGTTGCAACTGTTATAAAAAATGCCATTATTAATGGAGATTTGAAGCCAGGCAGTAAACTTCCTTCCGAAAGAGATCTTGCCGGTATGCTAAATGTAAGCCGGGGTTCACTACGCGAGGCTTTGAGCCATCTTCACGCTACAGGACTTATTATCATTAAACACGGGGTAGGTGTTTTTATTAAAGATACAGACCCTGATAACATAATAACCGGTTTTGCCATGCACCTGGTATCAGATAAAAAAAGAATAATTGAACTGTTTGAGATACGCAAACTACTAGAGACGCAATCAGCAGCCTGGGCTGCCAGAAGAGGGGATCCGGAGATTATCGAAGAATTATATGAGCTTGTCCAATCAGTAAAAGGAAGAATTGATAATGTTCAGTACGGACAGCTAACTCTTCTTGCCGATCAGGATACCAGGTTTCACATACTTATTGCAGAAGCTTCTGGTAATAGTATTTTTGTAAAAATTATGAACGACCTGTTGGATGTGCTGGATGAAAGCAGGTCAAAAACATATGCCATACCTGGAAGGACTTTAAAGTCACTTAATGATCATATCGAAATTGCTAAAGCAATAAAAGAACGAAACCCTGAATCTGCGGAGTGTGCGATGATGGAGCATTTGGTGGGGGTAGAAAAAGATATCATGTCAAATTTTTACTCGGTGTGATCAATAAATAATATTTAGATTCTACGTCAATAAATTGAAAAACACTCTTAAAGCCATAATACATATGGGTTTCTTCAAAATTCACTTTTAAACCATTGGGTGAAAGAAAAAAGCTCGAAAATATTTTGAATTAGCTGCTTTTGATACCCACAATGTGATAAAAAATGAGTATAATAAGCAACTAAAATGGGTCCTAATTATGATCAACAAGTTTGATTTTAAAGCTAAGAATCTAATGTCAAATGCCGGCCTTTTACTACTACTTGAGAATGTAAAAAAGCAACAGAAACTTTGATCTTATTGAAGATGCACTTGTATTTGAGAATGATTCGACAAAAAATCAAGATGAATCAAGTAAAGACGATGCTCTGCGGTCACTTTATTGGTATAGATAAGTTAAAGCGCTAAAGTTACTTAAAAACGATCCACAGGTTAATGAATTCGATATTTCTGTAAAAGAACTAGAAACATTATCAAGATTTCTAGGAAACTTGTTTGAGCTCAAAGGACAATGATGTAGAGTGCGTAGTTCGGAAAAAATCAGGCGACGGTGGCTTCAAATTGTTTTACATTTAAGATTGAGCTGCTACTTCGTAAACTTCTATTTTAGGAGGCATTCCTGTAATATCTTTTGCAATTTGATTAGCTATTTTTTCTGCAGCGGGCATGCTGGCTTCAAGTGTTTGTTTTGTTTCCCACAAGGTAACAGTCATAGTCTTTTGATTTTCAGGATCGACTAACGTAAAGTAACTTTTCACTTCTTCAAGGCCTGTAGTATCGACATTATTAAGAAACTCAACAACTTCTTTCACATGATTGCCGGGAAATGTTATAACCCTCGCGAACATTTCGTTTTCCTCCTTTAATTGTTTTTATTTTAATTATATTGCAAATAACATGTACGATCAAGGTTTAAATGCACAGGGGGACCGTTGTGTGCCACGAGGCACACTTTAATAATAGAGTGTGTGAACTATACAGAAGATGGGGGTAGCCCTATCGGAGTCGGCTTGCAGGAGCAGACTTCAAACCACCTTAAGCCTCAATTCCCGCATATTTGTAACAAGGAATTCGCTTAAAGCCCATATAAACACTGGATATTTTGACTAATAATGCTTGACAAATCCCCCTAAACATGTTACAAATGTAACAATGAAAGGG
>SLSZ01000001.1 GCA_007130125.1 Bacteroidales bacterium | reverse complement strand
TCTTTCCTTCTGTTGAAATACTTGAAAAATGTTATGAGAAAGACATCCCGGTAATGGTTAATACCGATGCTCACCACCCGTCGCAGGTGAACAATCTGTTTGATGAAGCTGTTTCATTGTTAAAAGATATAGGTTTCAGGGAAATGAGGACACCGTTTTTCAGAGCGAAAATTGGTTGAGTTGGGTGTTTAGTCGTTGATTCGTTTAGTTGTTATGTGGTTTTAAAAAAAGATTTTCCTGAGCCTTATCACGTTAATACATTTTATAACTTTGCTGTTTATTAAAACTTACCAATATTATTAATGAGCGAATTGATAAAACATGAGTGCGGCATTGTTTTGGTGCGGCTGCTCAAACCTCTGGAGTATTATTTAAGTCATTACGGTTCGGCTTTGTACGGGCTTGACAAGCTTTACCTGCTTATGGAGAAGCAGCACAACCGCGGTCAGGATGGTGCAGGGATCGGATGTCTGAAACTGGATATGCCACCCGGAAGCAGGTATATGACCAGGTTCCGCAGTAATACCTCCAACCCGATAATAGAGATCTTTGACAGGATACATTCACAGCTTGATGTTTGTTGGGAGAAAAACAACGGAAGGCTTAAGGATATAAACTGGATGAAAAGCCACCTTGATTTCGTATCGGAGTTATACCTTGGCCATCTTCGTTATGGAACATACGGTAAGTATAGCGTTGAGCAGTGCCATCCTTTCCTGCGAGAGAACAACTGGATGTCAAAGAACCTGGCGATCGCCGGAAACTTCAACCTCACCAATGTCAGCGAACTTTTCCAAAGCCTTATTGATATCGGCCAGCACCCCAACGAAACCTCAGACAATATCACAATACTTGAAAAATTCGGCCACTTCCTGGATGACGAAAATGAAGCATTATACCGTAAATACAGAGACCAGGGTTATACAAAAAAAGAAATATCGCCGTTAATAGCCGAAAACCTGAATATTGCCAATATAATCAGCAATGCCAGCAAATACTGGGATGGAGGCTATGTTATTGCAGGCATGATTGGCCATGGTGCATCATTTGTTATGCGCGACCCTAACGGGATAAGGCCGGCATATTATTACCATGACGATGAGGTTATCGTCGCCGCATCCGAACGGCCGGTAATTCAAACCGCTTTTGATGTGCCGCTTGAAAAGGTAAAAGAGGTTGAGCCAGGACATGCCCTGATAATTCAAAAGAACGGTTCTTTCGAAATAAAACAATTCACCACGCCCTCCGTTAAAAAAGCCTGTTCGTTTGAGAGGATATATTTTTCGAGGGGTACCGATGCAGACATATACCATGAACGAAAAAGCCTCGGCAAGCAACTTGTGCCGGCGGTGCTCAAAGCTATTAATCACGACCTTCAAAACACAATATTCTCATACATACCAAATACAGCTATTGCAGCATTTAACGGAATGGTTGAAGGGCTCACCGAATTTTGTGACAATGTTAAATCCGACAGGATACTTGAGCTGAAAAGCAACTTCAACAATGAAAAGCTTAATGATATCATGGCGCTTAAGCCACGTATTGAGCAAATAGCCGTTAAGGATGTTAAGCTGAGAACATTTATTACCGAAGATAAAAAAAGGGATGACCTTGTTACTCACGTGTATGATGTCACTTACGGAGTGGTGAGAAAAGGCCTGGACACATTGGTCGTCATTGATGACTCTATAGTCAGGGGGACAACACTCAAACAAAGTATCCTTAGAATGCTCAACAGGCTGAAGCCTAAAAAAATCGTTGTGGTTTCATCAGCCCCGCAAATCAGGTATCCCGACTGCTATGGTATAGACATGGCCAAGCTGAATGACTTTATTGCTTTCAGGGCTGCTATTGAGTTGCTGCGAGAAAAGCAAATGCCGGAAATAATCAGCCGGGTATACAATCTTTGCAAAAAGCAGGAAGGCCTTCCAAAAGAAAAGGTTGAAAACCACGTTAAGAAAATATACAAGCCCTTTACCGCCGAACAGATAAGTGCCAAGGCCGCCGAAATGTTAAAGCCGGCAGAGATGGAAGCTCAGCTGGAGATCGTGTTTCAGTCGATCGAAGACCTGCACGCCTCATGCCCGGACCATACCGGCGACTGGTATTTTACAGGCGATTATCCCACTGCTGGGGGAAATAAGGTTGTAAACCGTTCGTATATTAACTTTATAGAAGGGAAAAACCAAAGGTCGTACCAGTAATTCAGGCCTTTGTAATTGACATGATGGGTTTTTAGCATATTTTGCCGGGCATTAAAACAAAACCGCCATGAATAACTACATAAGCAAGCTTATTCAGCAAGGTGAAAGCCAGCACCTTGATTTCAAATTTCAGATCACCGATTCAAGAAAAATAGCCAAAACAATCGTAGCTTTTGCTAATACCGAAGGAGGAAAGTTGCTCATTGGTGTCAAAGACAACGGCGTAATAGCCGGAATACGTACCGATGAAGAATATCATATGATCGAAGCTGCAGCGCAAATGTACTGCAAGCCCGAGATCAACTTTGCTTATCGGACATGGAACATTGAAGGAAAAAAAATTCTTGAAATTGATGTGCCGCATTCTACTTCAAAACCCGTTTACGCCCAAAACGGCGATGGCAAATGGCTTGTTTACGTCAGGGTAAAAGATCAAAACCTACTTGCCTCAACTATCCTTATAAAATACTGGCAAAAAGAAAACTCGAAAAAAGGGGTCTTTATTAAGTTTACAGACACTGAGAAAATGCTGCTTGACTTCCTGAAAGTAAACCCTTTTATTACCGTTAAAAGATTTTGCCGCCTGGCAAAAATATCAAAGTTTAAAGCTGAAAAGATTATTGTTAACCTGCTTATCTCGGATGTTATTGAAATTATGATGGACGAAAAGAAGGTCTGGTTCAGGCTTAAAGACCCGCAGGATTATATTGAAGAATAAAAAAAACAGGAGCTTGTTGTAAACCCCTGCTTTTTTTAACGCTTGTGGAGAATATCGGGCTCGAACCGATGACCTTTTGGCTGCCAGCCAAACGCTCTAGCCAACTGAGCTAATTCCCCAAGATATAAATACCTACAGCCTCGTGGCGATGACCTTCCCGACTTCTAGCTCGGGACGCTCTAGCCAACTGAGCTAATTCCCCCTAAAAGGCTATGCAAAGATAATTCTAAAAGAGGTATTTTCAAAATTTTTTCTTTTTGATTGCGGGTGACGAAATATTGGAATCTTAAAATGAGTCGGGCTATTACAAATCTTTAGGAAAGACAACAAACTTAACCTTAGATTCGGCCAGGGGTACGTCACTCCACGTTTTAGTATCAAACGCCACACAAACAAGGCCTGTGGTTGGCAGGGTTTCGATCTTTGTTTCCAGGAAAAGGTTAACCAGTTGTGTCATGCATGGGTTATGTCCGACGATCATGGCCGAATCTTTTTCCTCGGGCAGTGCATAGATGACATTCATTATGCTGTTGACCCCGCTCAAATACAACTTTTCATCAATAATAATATCTTCTTCGGGATAGCTAAGGTGTTTTGCGATCAGCCCGGCTGTTTCATTTGCCCTGACGGCATGGCTGGAGACGATAATGCCGGGAGTTAATTTGCGGCGTTTTAAAAACTCAGCTATCTTTTCGGTCCTTTTTATACCTTTTTGCAATAATGGCCTCTCATGGTCTTTGACGTCAGGATTTTCCCATGATGATTTAGCATGCCTTACCAGGAAAAGAGTTTTCATATAATGCAGTTATTTGTTTTATATAGTATTTGTCGGAGGCCGTAAAACCCGGTCAAGCCGGCTTTACAGCCTCATCTATGGTAATTGTTTATTGCTTTGCTGATTAAAATACTAATACTTGAACAGCGGAAAATCATTCATCAACGTGTTCACTTTTTCTCTGACTGAGCCTATCACTTTTTCATCTTCAATGTTCATTATCACCTCATCAATAAGGTCAGCGATCTTGTCCATATGTTCTTCTTTTAGCCCCCTGGTAGTAACTGCGGCTGTGCCCAGCCTGATGCCTGATGCCTTGAATGGCGATCTTGTATCGAAGGGGACCATGTTTTTGTTGATGGTTATATCTGCATTGACAAGAGTGTCTTCCACCATGCGTCCGCTGATATCCGGCACCTTGCTCCTGAGGTCAATCAGTAGGAGGTGGTTGTCGGTACCTCCGGAGATTATATGATATCCCCTGTCAGCGAATGCTTTTGCCAACGCTTTGGCATTTTTCATCACTTGCTTGCAATATTCGAGGAAGGAGTCATCCAGTGCTTCGCCGAAAGCCACGGCTTTTGCAGCAATGATATGCTCCAGCGGCCCGCCTTGTGTGCCGGGGAAAACTGCCGAATCAATAATCTGCGACATCATCTTGACTTTTCCTTTGGGTGTTTTTTGTCCCCACGGATTTTCAAAGTCCTTGCCGATAATTATCATGCCGCCACGCGGCCCGCGCAAGGTCTTATGTGTAGTTGTTGTAATAATATGACAGTGAGGAACAGGGTCATTAAGGAGCTTTTTTGCTATCAGCCCTGCAGGATGCGCTATGTCGGCCATCAAAAGAGCGCCCACTTTGTCGGCAATAGCTCTCATGCGAGCATAATCCCAGTCGCGCGAATAAGCCGACGCCCCTGCAATGATCATTTTGGGCTTTTCCTTTAAGGCCGTCTGCTCCATCTGATCATAATCAATAGTGCCGGTCTCTTTCCCCACCTCATATGCCACAGGGCGATAAAGGATGCCCGAAAGGTTTACTGACGAACCATGTGACAAGTGCCCCCCATGGCTCAAATCCATGCCCATAAAGGTGTCACCGGGCTTCAGACATGCCAGAAATACTGCTGCATTTGCCTGTGCACCCGAATGTGGCTGAACATTAGCGTACTCAGCACCAAATAGCTCTTTAGCCCTGTCTATGGCTAACTGCTCCGTCTGGTCAACAATCTGGCAACCACCATAATAACGCCTGCCGGGATAACCCTCTGCATACTTATTGGTTAACACACTGCCCATAGCTTGCATAACCTGCTCGCTGACAAAATTCTCCGAAGCTATCAATTCAATACCATGCAGCTGACGCTCACGCTCCTGATCTATCAATTCGAAAACTTTACGGTCTTTTTCCATAACGGTACAAAAATTTTATGGTTTTTAATAGTTTGGTCTGAAAAATTGCAGGGCTAAATTAAGAATATTATCTTAAATAGTAAAAAAATCCGTTTTAGTAAAGATGTAAGGTTTAATGGTAATGGTTGTCCACTGGTAAAAAATTACTATTTTTATCCTTTTCAAAATTGTTTGTTAATAATTAAAGTGATCTCTAATGCAAAAAATTATTTCTGTAATCTGTTTATTTTTGGTGGCTCAGCTTTCTTTTGGAAACGAGCGCCTGATAATATCAAATTGGTTGACTACACAACCTCTTAACACCCCATACCCGGCGTTTTATGAAACGAAAAACGTTGAGGGTGAAGAATTTTCCAACCGTGAGTTATTAACTTTTGACCATGTTTGTATAAAAGATGTTAAGCCTGCTTCCGGCGAATCGTTTGGCTGGATAAAGGGAGAGATAGCTAATTGGCTGGAAAGCACGGTTGATGAGAAAGGGTTTTTAAAGTTTCCGTCTGACGCCGGGGAATCTCCCCAAATGGTCTATTTAGCCGCTTATATTGAAGCAGAGCGCTGGCTGGAAGCAACCCTTGAGGTTAATACTCCGCAAATGGCACAGGTTTATCTAAATGGCCGTGCTCTTGGCAATAAAGTGACCGTTGAGGAAGAAGAAGGTACTTATGGTAAGGTCACACAAAACTTGAAACTGAAAAAGGGTAAGCACCTTTTGGTAGTAAAATCTCTGTATACTCCTGATAATACTCTTGACTGGAAGGTTAGTGCAAGTATTAAGCCTGATAATGCCTTTTCCGTTGCAGATATCGGGCTAGAGCTGAAACCTCTCCGTACCAAAACCATCAATGATGTTTTGGACGGGATAAAAGTGAGCTGGATCAAGCCGTCACCATCAGGCGACAAGTATGCTGTAGCATACAGGGAGGCAAAACCTCCTAAAGGCGAATCTGAAAGCTGGATCGAGATAAAAAACCATGACGACAAGTCTGTCGTTCATACATTTCGCCATGCATCAATTACAAGATTTCAGTGGTTGCCTGAAAGCAATGCCGTTTCTTTTGTTACCGGCAACAACAATAAAGCAAGCTTGCATGTGCTGAATTTTGATAAAGGGGAAACCGTAACCCTGATTGAAGACGTTGAGCGCTTGGGCAGTTATAGCTGGAGTAAGGACGAAAGCTTTATAATATACAGTGTTTCCGAAGATAACTCCGATGACTCCGAGCATATAAGACATATTCTAGGTATGCAGGACAGACAGTCACACTGGCGAAACAGGTCATTCCTTTACTATCTTGATGTAGGCACAAAAGCTTCTCACAGGCTTACATATGGCAATCTATCCACCAGCCTGCACGATATCAGTCCTTGTGGAGAAAAATTGTTGTTCAGCAAGTCATATCCCGATTACCAGGAACGCCCGTTCTCCAGGCATAATATCTGTATGCTTGACCTGAATACGATGGCTGTTGATACTTTATGGGCAGAAAAAAAATGGATGGTAAGAGGATCATTCTCACCTGACGGTGAGAAGATATTGTTTACCGGAGCTCCCGATGCGTTTGATAAAGCGGGAAGGAATATTCCTGAAGGCATGATTGCCAACAACTACGATACGCAGGCATATATTTATGACCTTTCAGCAAAAATCATTAAGCCTATAACAGTTGAGTTTTACCCATCAATATCAAGTGCACAATGGAATGAGGCTGACAATAACATATACGTTACGGCACAGGATAAGGATAAAGTCAGGCTTTACAGGTATAATGACCGTCGTGACCGTTTTGATGAGATAGCTACCCCGGTTGATATAGTTTCCGGCGTACGGTTTTCTTCAGGAGCCCGGGTGGCCACTTATATGGGTGAAGGGATGTCGGATCCCTCAACAGGATATTGGATCAGCCTGCGCAGAGACAACACTGAAGTTATAGAAGATCCTGAAAACAAAAGGTATAAGCATGTGGGGTTTGGCACCAACAAGGAGTGGGATTATCAGACTTCAAAAGGAGTCGATATTTCCGGAAGGGTTTATTTGCCCCCCGCCTTTGATGAGGATCAAACCTATCCGCTGATCGTTTATTATTACGGAGGTACTAATCCTGTTTCCCGCCGCTTCGGTGGCAGATATCCGTTCAATCTGTGGGCAGGACAAGGGTATGTGGTTTATGTGCTGCAGCCCAGCGGTGCTACCGGCTTTGGGCAGGAGTTTTCGGCAGCTCATGTTAACAACTGGGGTATAACAGTGGCTGACGAAATTATTGAAAGCACCGGGGCTTTTCTGGAAGATCACCCTTTTATTGACAGCCAAAGGGTAGGATGTATTGGAGCTTCCTATGGAGGCTTTATGACAATGTTGCTGGCAACAGAAACAGACATGTTTGCCGCTGCTGTTTCCCATGCCGGAATAAGTTCGATTTCAAGCTACTGGGGGGAAGGCTATTGGGGCTATTCATACAGCGCTATGGCTACAGCCGGTAAGTACCCGTGGGATAGCCCGGAAATATATTTCGATCAAAGCCCGCTGTTTAAAGCCGATAAAGTAACAACACCTATGTTGCTGGTTACAGGCGATGAAGATACTAATGTGCCCCCGGGTGAGTCGGTACAAATGTATACCGCTCTGAAAATTCTGGGTAAGCCTGTAGAACTGCTTAAAGTGAAAGGCCAAAATCATCATATCGTGAATTATGAAAAACGCATAGAATGGAATGACGCTATAATCGCATGGTTTGATAAATGGCTGAAAGATCAAAATGAATGGTGGGAAGACCAGTTTCCCAAAAAGAACTTTTATTAAAAGTAAAAGCATGCATAAAGCATGATTGTTAATTTGTTTTGCAAAAGCAGGAGCGGCTTGTCCTGAAGGAATGCATTTGCCAATATCATGTGACCTGTATTTGGTAGTATGAAAAGTTTAATTATGCAACAGGTCACATGGTTGCCGGTTTTATAATACCATGGGTATAACTTTTTGACCTAAAATAATACGGCTGAAAAGCTTATAAAACAACAGATTGAAAAAAATGTGTTTTGAATTAATTGTTTTACAGGTTATTAAACATCAAAAAGTAACGCATTTTAAAATGATGTAGTCATGGATTTATATACAAAGAATGCTTTAGATTGCAGCAAAATCACTACCCGTAACTACACTACGTCGTTTTCGCTGGGCATACGCAGCATGGCGAAGAAGTACCGCCCGGGAATTTATGCTGTTTATGGGTTTGTGCGCTTTGCCGATGAAATAGTAGACACTTTTCATGATAAAGATAAAGCCGTATTGCTTGAAGAATATAAGAAACAAGCCTTTACTGCTATAGAAAACCGGTTTTGCACGAACCCTTTGATACACAGTTTTCAGTGGGCGGTGAATAAATATGGGATTGAAAGAAAATATGTAAATGCGTTTTTTCGTACAATGGAAATGGATTTGACCATGAATTCTTACAGCCGAAAAGAATACCATGATTATATTTATGGGTCGGCAGAAGTTATAGGGTTAATGTGTTTAAGAGTGTTTTGCGAAGGAGATGATAATAAGTTCGAGGCAACTAAAGAACAAGCAAAAAAGCTTGGTGAAGCATTGCAGAAAGTTAACTTCCTGAGGGATTTCGGATCAGACTATTATGACAGAAAAAGAGTATATTTCCCGGGTGTGGATTTTAACAACTTTGACAGGGAAACAAAAAGGCAAATTGAAACAGAGATAAGAAAAGATTTTGAGTTGGCTGTTGACGGGATCAGAAAGCTTGGCAGAAGTGTCAGGCTGGGGGTTTATCTGGCTTACAACTATTATATTGAGCTTTTAAAGAAGATTGAAAAATCCTCCCCGGAGCAAATAAAGAAAAAAAGATTCAGGATCAGCAACTTCCGCAAACTTTTGTTGTACATAAATTGTTATATAAGACACAAACTTAACCGTATTTGAATTCTGGAACATGAGGTAACCTGTTTCTGTAAGTTGATCAAAATGCTGTGAAATAGAATAAGCTTATTGTATGTCATTAAAATTAACAGTAGATATCGACAAGTACTCCGGCTTTTGTTTTGGTGTTGTTGAAGCTATCAATAAAGCCGAAAAGGAGCTTGAGGATGGTTTGGAGTTGTATTGCCTGGGAGATATCGTTCATAATGATGAAGAGATCAAAAGGCTTGAAAAGAAAGGGATTAAGATCATCAGTAAGAAGGATCTTGCTGAAATCAAAGACAGTACTGTTCTTTTCAGGGCTCATGGTGAGCCACCTGAAGTTTATGAGCTTGCCAGAAAAAACAACAATATTATTGTTGATGCATCATGCCCTATTATCAAAAAGCTTCAGCAGAGAGTAAAGAGATCATATGATAATAGCGAGAACATTTTAATTTACGGCAAACCAAACCACCCTGAGGTTGTAGCCCTTAACGGCCAAATTGAAAATAATGGGATAATTATTTCAAATGTCGACAACATTGACCTTGAAAATATCCCCGAAGAGATCACCTTGTACAGCCAAACAACACAGTCCCTGGATGGTTTTTACCGGCTTGTTGACATTTTGAAGAAAGAAGGCAAAAAAGTCAAAGTAAAAGATACTATATGCAGGCGTGTTTCCAACCGCAGAAAACAACTTGAAAAATTCTGTTCCGATTACGATAAGGTAATGTTTGTTGCAGGTAAAAACTCAAGCAATGGCAAAGTCCTTTATGAGGTGTGTGCCAAAGTTAACCCACACACTTATTTTATTAGTAATGCTGGGGAGGTTAACCCCGGGTGGTTTGAGCCAAACAATACAGTAGGTGTTTCGGGAGCCACATCAACACCCAAATGGCTTATGGAGGAAGTCAAAAGTACTTTAGAACAGTTATAATATTACTCCTCGGAGAATTCTATCAACATTTTACGATAAAGATTAAACACATTGGCGCGGGAAACAAAACCCTGGTACTTGCCATCTTCAACAACAGGCAGGTTCCATAAACCTGTGTCCCTGAACTTTTGCATAACTTTATCCATATGGTCGTTTAATGATACTGTAACCGGCGGCTGTACCATGACATTTCGAACCTTGAGTGTGTCATATTTGGATTTGTCAAACATTACCTCTCGTATTTCATCCAGGGGTACAAGGCCAAGAAAATTGTTTTTATCATCAATAACAGGAAAAATATTGCGATGTGATTTCGCTACCACTTTAACAAGTTCGCCCAATGTTTGGTCGGGGTTGACTGTTTTCAGATCCTTTTCCAATACGTTTTCAACTTTAAGTAAAGTCAGAACCGCTTTATCTTTATGGTGAGTGATCAGGTCTCCTTTTTTGGCCAGCTTTTTTGTATATAGGGAATGAGGGTTGAAATAAATAACCGTGAGGTAAGAAATGGATGCAGTAATAATAAGTGCAATAAATAATTCATATCCGCCTGTAATTTCAGCAATAAGGAATATTGCTGTAAGAGGTGCATGAATAACTCCGGCTATTAATCCTGCCATACCTACCAGTGCAAAGTTTCTTTCAGATATTGAAAGGACGTTCCAGTAATTGACAAACTTTGCAAAGATAAACCCTGTTATACTTCCCATGAACAGGCTGGGTGCAAACACTCCTCCAACTCCGCCGCTGCCCAGCGTTACTGAGGTTGCTACAGCTTTCAGTAATAGCACACAAACCAAAAAGCCCAGAAATAATAAACCGCTATGGTCGAAGAATTTGCTGAAGATGCTTGCTTCGAGCAACTGATGTGGGTTGCCTGACAAAAGCGAGTGCATCGCTGTATAACCTTCGCCAAACAATGGGGGAAAAAGAAAAACCAGCAGGCCTACTAACAACCCTCCAAAAACAACCCTTTTGTAGCCCTTTGAGATACCCCTAAAACGCGTTTCGACCTTGTCGTTTATCCATGTAAAGTATAATGAAACAAGGCCTGTTACAACACCCAGCAAGACATAAAAAGGAATATTGCCATAATTAAAGGGGTCGGAAAGGGTGAAATAAAACTCTATCTGTTCTCCCAGAAAGATTGCTGAAAAGATAGTGCCTGTGACTGTTGCAATAAGCAAAGGCACTATTGAGCCAAGTGTTAGGTCAAGCCGGAGTACTTCCAGGGCAAAAATCAAACCTGCAATGGGGGCTTTAAAAATTGCCGCTATTGCTGCTGCCGCACCACAACCGACAAGCATGATGGTGCGCTTAAAACCAAACCTTGCCGATCGGGCCACGTTTGAACCTATTGCCGCTCCGGTAGATACAATTGGAGCCTCCATACCCACGGAACCCCCAAAACCGCTGGTAAAAGCACAGGATACAACAGAAGAGTAAGTGTTGTGAAGCTTCATTATACCCTTATTGCGGGAAATGGAGTATAAAATGCGTGATACACCATGACTTATGTCGTCCTTTACAAACTTCCTTACATAAATAACGGTAATTATGATACCCAGAAGCGGAAAAATAAGAAATAACCAGTTTTCATTATATGCACCGGAAATAC
>SLSZ01000049.1 GCA_007130125.1 Bacteroidales bacterium | reverse complement strand
CAGAGGTACTGTGTTAAATTCCAAATTTTTTTAATGAAATATTTTTATTTTTTTTTACTTTTGTTATAGACCAAAGGAAGACATACGGTGATTCAATTTACCGATGTCTATCCAGTGCAGTGGGATTAACTTCCCACTGCTTTTTTTATTATGGCCTTATTAAAGACCAAAGGAAGACACCGGCTCATGCAATTCCCGATGTATATCCGGTTTTTTTTGACTGTAATTTGGATCAAAGTATGTATCATTTTTCCAAAGCGTATAAATTAACCCCAAAAGCTTTCTTTGTATTGCAGTTGATGCAATTAGTGATTTTCCTTTTGCCTCAACAAGCCTGTCATAGAACGATTTATGATATTTTGAATGTTTAATTATAGTATAAGAAGGAAAATAAAGAGCATGACGAATATGACTGTTGCCTTTTTTGGATATTTTTGAACGCCCTTTCCATTTTCCAGATTCTCTAATTCGGATATCATAACCGGCATAGCTTTGTAATTGTTTAATATTAGTTATGGATGCAAACCCATTGGTTTCTGCTATAACACTTGCTACTGTTATAACACCCAAGCCAGGAGTTGAGGTAATTTTTTCTACCTTTTTATTTAATACCTGATCACTTAGGATTAATTCATTAATTTCTTTTTCTATTACTTTTACCTGATCTTCCAAAAAAGATATTAAACTTTCATATCTTTCAAGAGTTGACTGGTTTGGGCTATTTGAATATCTGAGAGCATGAAGCTGATTTTTTTTGTAAGAGAAAAGCTTTCAGGGAAAAGTTAAAAACTCAAAGTCCTTAATTGTAAATCCGGTAAATACTAAACCGCTGAACGTTCAGTAAAGACGTGCCTCCCCGGCACGTCTCCTATCATTTATCATGATAATTTAGTACAGACGTGCCTTCCCGGCACGTCTTGCGTTACATATAGTCCTTCACTTGTTCAAGACCAAACTCTACTATACCAAAACAAAGATTTATTTTCTTTCAGCCCTACAGGCTGATGAGACTTGTGGGTGGCATTATACCTCGGGGCGCTGCCCCGAGCTTTGTTGTGTCAGGCTTTCAGCCTGGAAGATAGTGTGTTCAAGGCAAAATCTTAGATTTAAACAGTAAATGCAACAAAAACCTCCACAAAACCAAGAAACCGGCCGGTTGCATTGATTCCAAAAAACCTGAAAGGCTTAAACAACAAACAACCGGGTACAACCCGGGGTTAGCTTTAAAAAAACCTAATTTTAATAACAATCACCTTTACTAATTGTGTATTTTTGCCATCCGAATTGATGGTTTGACAAAAAAAGATTATTTAAGTTATGCATATAAAAACAAAGCTTGAAGAAATATTGCCTGCTGTTATCAAAGAGTTGTTTGACGTGGATGTGGATGAGAAAACCGTTTTGATCCAGAAAACAAGGAAAGAATTTGAGGGTGATTTTACTGTGGTGATATTTCCTTTTACGAAAATTTTGAAAAAGTCTCCAGAAGATATTGGCAAAAAGCTTGGTGAAGTTTTGGTTGAAAAGGTTAAAGAAGTTGAGTCTTTTAATGTCATTAAGGGGTTTTTAAATTTAACTTTAAAAGCTGAATATTGGCTTGAGTTTTTTGTAGATCATCACAGTGATATTTATTTTGGCTGTAATGAGCCGTTAGCTGAAAAGCCGGTTGTTGTTGAGTTTTCTTCTCCCAATACAAACAAGCCCTTACACCTGGGTCATATCAGAAATAACTTGCTTGGTGATTCTGTGAGCCGTATTCTTGAAGCATACGGGCATAATGTTAAAAAGGTTAATCTTGTTAACGATCGTGGTATTCATATATGCAAATCTATGCTTGCCTGGCTTAAATGGGGTAAAGGAGCAAGTCCTGAGTCAACCGGCAAGAAGGGGGATCAGCTTGTAGGCGATTTTTATGTGCTGTTTGAACAGGAGTATCGCAAACAAATATCTGAGTTAGTTGATTCGGGCAAAACTAAAGAACAGGCTGAGAAAGATGCTCAACTGATTATTGAAGCCAGGGAGATGTTGAAAAAATGGGAAAATGGCGATGATGAGGTTGTAAAGGTATGGAAAATGATGAATGAATGGGTTTATGAAGGCTTTGATGTTACTTACAACAGAATGGGAATTAGCTTTGATAAGATTTATCATGAATCGCAAACATATTTGCTTGGCAGAGAAATTGTTGAGCAAGGCGTTCAAAGAAATGTTTTTTACCGCAAGCCTGACGGAGGCGTTTGGGCGGATCTTTCAAAAGAAGGCCTTGATGACAAACTTTTACTAAGGCCTGACGGAACTTCAGTTTATATTACCCAGGACATAGGAACGGCAGAGCTGCGCTATGAAGACTTTGATCCTTCAAAAATGATATATGTTGTAGGTAATGAACAAAACTATCATTTTGATGTGCTGAAGAAACTGTTGAAGAAGCTTGATAAACCTTACAGTGATTCTGTTTTTCATCTTTCTTATGGTATGGTGGAGTTGCCTGAAGGTAAAATGAAGTCTCGTGAAGGTACTGTGGTAGATGCTGATGACCTGATGGACCTGATGGAGAAAACAGCTGAAGAGATCACTGAAGAGCTTGGCAAAACTGAAGGTATGACAGGCGAACAAAAGCAGGACTTATACAAAAAAGTAGGGCTTGGAGCTTTAAAGTATTTTATTTTAAAGGTTGACCCGAAAAAAAACATGGTTTTCAACCCCAATGAATCTATTGATTTTAACGGACATACTGCACCTTTTATACTTTACACATATGCACGAATACATTCAGTGCTACGTAAAGCACCTAATGATAAATTGTTGCCATTGAAAAAGACTATTTCGCCGGAAAAGTTGGCTGTAAAAGAAAAGGAGCTGTTAAAATTGTTGCATGATTATCCTGCAATGGTTCATGAATCAGCAAAAGACCTGAACCCTGCCGTTATTGCAAACTATGTTTATGAGTTGGCTAAGGAGTTTAACCAGTTTTACCACGATCATTCCATACTTAACGAGCCGGATAATGAAATATCAGAATTCAGGATAAGGCTGGCATCTTTTACAGGCATAGTTGTTCGTTCAGCCATGGGACTGCTGGGGATTGATGTTGTGGATAGGATGTAGGGATAATGTGCTAATTATTCAATGTGCCAATGTGCCAATGTGCCAATGTGTCAATGTGCCAATTTTTCAATGTGTCAATGTGCCAATTTTTCAATGTGTCAATGTGCTAATGTGCCAATTATTCAATGTGCCAATGTGCTAATGTGCCAATTATTCAATGTGCCAATGTGCCAATTATTCAATGTGCCAATGTGTGAATTATTAGTGACGAGTGACGGGTGATGTGTGATGTGTTTGGGTTGTAGTGTTTGGGAGAGTTTGCTTTATATTAGCAAATTATCATAGATCTTTTCGAGTTCTGCTTGTTTAATGCGGATGTCAAGGTTTTTTGTTGCGTGTTTTTGTGCCTGTGTGCCTAACTGTTGCCTTAATTCGCTGTTGTTTGCCAGCAGTAAGATTTTTTTTGCAAGGTCTTCAACATTATTCTCATCTACCAGCAATCCGTTTTTTTCGTTTTCAATTATTTCAGGGATGCCTGCATGTCTTGTTGCAATTACGGGTAAGCCGGCAGCCATAGCTTCAACCATGGTTCCCGGTACTCCTTCCTTATTGCCTTGCTTGTCTGTAATGCTTGGTTGAATGAATATATCTGCGCTTTTGAGCATTTCATGATGCTCCGCTGAGCCATAAACATATTGAGGGTGAAAAACAATTTTGCTTGTTATGTTCAGTTTTTGGATCTCGTTGATTACCTGTTTTCTGCATCTGCCTGTATCTAATATATGCAGGCTAAAATTGCTGAAACCTCTATCTAAGCAATCTTTAATTGCTTTAAGAAGGAAAAGGTGACCTTTTTTGGGCTCCAGGGTGCTAGTTGTAAGCAAGCGGATTTTTGAATTAGTATCAGAGCTTCTATTTATAATGAAATTTCGAGTATCTAAGCCATAATAGTGTACAATGATTTTTTCTTCAGGGCATCCCAGATCAACAAGGGCCTCCTTCATTTGCTTTGTCATAGCGATGATTTTATCGCAGTGAAAAAAAACCCTGCTTTGCAGGTATTTTTTACCAAGTCCGAAAAATTTGTTAGGAAACATAGAGTAATCCCATCCGTAGAATGAAACCAGCTTTGGTTGTTGTGCCTTTTTTAATATGTTATGATACATCCCTGCATCTGTACCATAGTGGAAATGCAATATTGTGTTATCCCATTGTTCCAGATTGTTTAAAATATACATTTCTTGCTTTTTTGTTATTTGCCGCAGGCCGTTGTATAGAAGTGCGGATTTTATCTTTTCCAGTCTTTTTCCTGAAGGTATTGGCATTGGGTTTGGGCAGGGAAATGCGGGGTGGGGCAGGTGTTTGCGGTAGAAAACAACCGGTGAGTAGTTATGATGACTACTTACCTGGTTTCCAACAAATGTTGCGGAAAAATGAAGGTAACGGCGAATGAAATGACAGACTCGTTTCATGTTTAATTATAGATTTCCACTTCAAATCCGGCTTCTTCAACTTTTTTCCCTATTTCTTGCAACACTTCGGGTGGTATTTTTTCTACTTCGCTAAGAGGGGCTTCTCGCGCAATTGGATAGATAATAACGAGATTAGGTTTTAATATTTTCAGCTTTTCCAGCCATGCTTGTACTTCGTCGGGGTGTGTATTGTCAATAGTTTTGTTTTTAAAATTGGCTTTAGTGAACAGGGTTTGAACTGTGAAATTGCCATTAAATTTTTTGTAATTTTCAATTATTTCGTTTAAAGTAATTTTTATTATCGGGTTGTTTAATTTCTGGAAAGTTTCTTCAGTACCGGCGTCAAGTTTGAGCTGGTTAATGTCGGCTTTCAGGAGCGCATTACGAATATCTTCATTGCCGGTCATTGTGCCGTTGCTCAGGACAACTATTTTCGCATCCGGGAAATAGGAGTCTCGAAGTTCAACGGTATCATTCATAATACCTGTAAATTCAGGGTGTATGGTAGGTTCGCCATTGCCTGCATAAGTTATTGCATCAATAAAAGAGCCTTTGTCAGAAATAGCTTTTAACCTTTTTTCAAGTTCTGATTTAATAATATCCCTTGGCGGGAATGATAAGCATCTTTTGTTTTTTGGAGTAGTCCAGCCGCATTCACAATACAGGCAATTAAAGGTGCAGTGTTTTTCGTTTTCCGGCAGCAGGTTCAGTCCCAGGGATATCCCCAGGCGGCGGCTTTTGATCGGCCCAAATACCACCTGTTCAAAAAGAAATCCGATCATTTGTTTTTTGTTTTATCGATTAATTTGTCAGCTTCCCAATATATAATTAAAGCTTATGCCTTGTTAGTGTCTTTTTCTTGTTTTTTACTATGCTGAGGAAACAGTCTTTTATGGAAGAATATCAACATCATAGCTCCTGTGGTGATTGCTGCATCGGCAATATTAAATACCGGCTTGAAGAATATAAATCTTTCACCTCCTTTTAAGGGGAACCAATCGGGCAGAGTGGTATCAATAATCGGGAAATAAAGCATATCAACAACTTTTCCATGCAAGAATCTTGCATAACCACCTCCTTCAGGTAAAAATTCAGCAGTCCTGTAATAGCTGTCAGAGAATATCATACCATAGAAAGCGCTGTCTATAATATTACCTATTGCACCAGCAAGTATTAATGATATGCTTGCAATTAGCAATTTAGTTGAATTCTTTTGAATAAGGCGATGTAAATACCATACTATAAAAACTACCGCACCAATTCTGAAGATGCTTAAGATGATTTTTCCAAGTTCCCCGGCAAACTGAATGCCGAAAGCCATACCATAGTTTTCAGTAAAGTGCAGAATAAACCAATCGCCTAGTACAGGCGAAGACTCGCCCAGCACCATATTGGTTTTGACCCATATCTTAAGGACTTGGTCAAAAACTAATATCAGTGGAACAATTATAAAGGGGATATTTTGCTTGCTGATTTGCAAAACCCGTGCTTATTTGTTTTGATTAAGCTTTGCCTCAATGCTAAGAGTGGCATGTGGTACGCTTCTTAGCCGGTCTTTGCTTATTAACTTTCCAGTTTCCCTGCAAATTCCGTACGACTTGTTTTCAATCCTTATTAAAGCATTTTCCAGGTCGCGAATAAATTTTCTCTGGCGTGCAGCTAACTGTCCGTTTTCCTCTTTCGAAAGCACTTGTGAACCTTCTTCCAAAATTTTAAACGAAGGTGACGTATCGTTAGTATCGTTTTCGTTTTGGGTCGTATATGCTTCGGTAAGTTCTTTCAGACCGTTTCGGGCTTCTTCCAGTTTCTTCATAATAATTTCCTTAAACTCCTGAAGCTCCTCGTCTGAATACCTCGTTTTTTCTTTGTTTGTTTCCATATCTTAGGGTTTTATTAATTATTATTCTTCACTTTATCAATATTGACCTTTGTTCTGATATCATCAACCAATTCAACCTCAACTAGAGAGCTTTGTTCAAGATTTTCAAAAAAGTCAAGTTTCGTGGCCAAGGTTTCAGAACAAATATAATCAATATTATTTACAATTGCATCGGTTATTTCGTTTTGTTTTTGAACAAATATTTCAATTTTGTCAGTAACTTCATAACCCTTATCCTTTCTAAGGTTTTGTATTCTGTTGATGAATTCGCGTGCAATTCCTTCCTGCTTCAATTCATCTGATATAGTGATGTCAAGTGCAACAGTTATGTTGCCTTCGTTGGTTACCAGCCATCCTGGTATGTCTTCAGAAAATATTTCAACATCTTCTTTATTGACAGAAACTTGCTGGCCGTCAATTTCCATTTCGCAGGGCGGTTCTTCTTCTATTTTCCTTATATCTTCCTGGGTAAATTCTGCAATGGCCTGGCTGATTTTTTTCATTAGCTTGCCATAACGTGGTCCCAATGTTTTGAAGTTTGGTTTGATCTTTTTTACAAGTATACCGCTTGTGTCTGAAATGAATTCAAGCTTTTTGACATTAACCTCGGTAAGTATAATATCTTCTACCGCTTTTATCTGCTGTTCGGTTTTTTTATCCAATACTGGGATCATTATCTTTTGCAGTGGTTGCCTTACTCTTATGTTTACTTTTTTGCGCAGCGATAAAACCAGCGATGATATTTTCTGTGCCAGCTGCATCCTTTCTTCCAGGTCTGAATCAACCATTTTTTCATTTGCCTCGGGGAATTTCGTAAGGTGTACCGAAGGTTGAGCATGCCTTTTTGTGACATTATTCAAATCATTAAAAAGCCTTTCACTGAAGAAGGGTGCAATGGGTGCAATGAGTTGCGATATTGTTTCCAGGCAACGGTATAAAGTTTGGTAAGCCGAAACTTTATCATCCGTATAATCACCTTTCCAGAATCTTCGTCTGCAAAGCCTTACGTACCAATTGCTCAAATGATCGTCAACAAATTCCTGGATATACCTTCCAGCTTTTGTTGGTTCGTAATCATCATAGCACTCATCAACATTTTTTATAAGAGTGTTTAGCTCGGAAAGTATCCATCTGTCAATCTCGGGTCTTTTTTCAACCGGGATTTCTTCTTCTTCATATTTAAATTTATCTATATTGGCATAGAGTGCAAAGAAAGCATATGAATTATAAAGTGTTCCGAAAAATTTTCTTTGGATTTCTGCAATACCCTCCAAATCAAACTTAAGGTTATCCCATGGCTGTGCATTTGTTATCATGTACCACCTGGTAGCATCGGCACCGTATTTTTCGATGGTATTAAAGGGGTCTACGGCGTTACCAAGTCTTTTCGACATTTTATTTCCTTTCTTGTCAAGAACAAGGCCGTTTGATACTACAGTTTTATAAGCCACTGAGTCAAAAAGCATAACAGCTATAGCATGAAGAGTAAAGAACCACCCTCGTGTTTGGTCAACACCCTCGGCGATGAAGTCAGCCGGAAAGTTTTCTTGGAACACCTCTTCATTTTCAAATGGGTAGTGAAGTTGAGCATAAGGCATAGCTCCCGAATCGAACCATACGTCGATAAGGTCAGGTTCACGAAACATCTTTTTTCCTGATGGTGATACCAAAACAATATCATCAACAAAAGGCCTGTGTATGTCAAAAGTGTTATAGTTTTCTTTGCTTTGATCCGAAGGTTTGAAATCTTTAAAAGGGTTTTCTTTCATAAACCCGGCGCTGATAGATCTCTCAATTTCTTCTTTAAGTTCTTTTGCAGACCCGATACATTTTTGTTCGCTGTAATCATCAGTAGCCCAAACCGGTAGTGGCACCCCCCAGAATCTTGATCTTGATAGGTTCCAGTCCTGTAGGTTTTCCAGCCAGTTGCCAAACCTTCCGGTTCCTGTTGAGGCAGGCTTCCAGTTTATAGTATTGTTTAGCTCGATCATCCTGTCTTTTGCGGCAGTTGATTTAATAAACCATGAATCAAGCGGGTAATAAAGTATAGGTTTATCTGTGCGCCAGCAATGTGGATAAGAGTGTTCGTATTTTTCAGTCTTGAAAACCTTATTTTCGGTTTTTAGCTTTATAATGATGTCCACATCAGTTGGACGGTCTTCTTTGGGGTTAAAGTCCGGATCGTATTCCGGCTTAACGTACCTTCCGGCAAATTCGCCCATAGCTTCAACGAATTTGCCTTTTTTGTCAACCATTGTTAAAGCTCCAAGGTTGTATTCTTTACCCATCTTAAAGTCGTCGGCACCAAAGCTGGGTGCAATGTGCACTATTCCTGTACCATCTTCGGTAGTTACGAAATCGCCCAACACAACCCTGAACGGGTCACCGTCCTCCGGTTGTTCATATGGCATGAGCTGTTCGTAGCGCACACCCTCCAGCTTTGCACCTTTAAAAGTATCAACATGCTCAAAAGGAATATTTTTATCCCCCGGCTTGAAGTCATCAAATGATAAGTCCTTGTTTTTTTCCGGGAAATAAACATCCATAAGATCTTTTGCCAGAATGACAAAGCAAGGTTTACCTGTAAAAGGGTTAACGGTTTTTATTTTAACGTAATCTATTTTTTTGTGTACAGCCAGGCCTGTGTTGCTGGGCAAAGTCCAGGGTGTGGTAGTCCATGCAAGCAGATAGAGCTCATCCTTATCTTCTTTAAAAAGGAATTCGGATTTGTCATTTCTCTTTACTTTGAACTTGACAGTCAGAGATGGGTCTTTAACCATTCTGTAGCATCCTGGCTGGTTAAGTTCGTGTGAGCTTAGTCCGGTTCCGGCGGCAGGAGAATAAGGCTGTATGGAATAGCCTTTATAAAGCAAACCCTTTTCATATAGTTTTTTCAAAAGAAACCAGACACTTTCAATATACTTATTGTCAAATGTAATATATGGATCGCTAAGGTCAATCCAATAACCCATAATGCGTGTAAGATGCTCCCATTTATCCTTGTATTTCATTACATCTACACGGCAAGCCTTATTGAAATCTTTTATAGAAATAGTGTTGCCTATATCCTCTTTTGTAATATCAAGTAATTTTTCAACTCCAATTTCCACTGGTAAACCGTGAGTGTCCCAGCCTGCTTTTCTTTGCACAAAAAAGCCTTTTTGGGTTTTGTACCTGCAAAAAATGTCCTTAATCGTACGAGCCATAACGTGATGAATGCCGGGCAAACCGTTTGCCGAAGGGGGCCCTTCATAAAAAACCCATGGGGTAGAATCCTTGAAAAGCTCGATGCTTTTTTCGAATACCTGTTTTTCTTCCCAATAATTCAATATTTCCTTATCAACAGAGGAAAGATCTAACTTCTTGTATTCAGGATATTTTTGCATTTTAATGAATTACCTTTTTTGATGAAACCGGTTTTATGCGCTATATAAAATACAGTTATAATGTATTCTATACATGAACAATTTTAAAGGCGCAAAATTATACAAAATTTATTAATTATCAGCCAATTTGTTTTTATTGCCAATTTTCACCCCATTTTTCCAAATGTATTCTTTCGGGTTTGAAGTTGTTGTTTCTTGGCTTTTCTTCGGCGGGGTATCCGATAGAAATAAGAGATACCGGTATAATATTCTCCGGGTAATCAAAAACTTCTCTCATAGCATCTGCTCTTTCTTTACGTGGGTACATACCAAGCCACACAGCTCCTAATCCGGCACTATGTGCTGCCAGAAGGAGGTTTTGGGTCGCGGCAGCTCCATTTAATGCAAGAGCACTTTCACGCTCTTCAAGTTTTGTGTCACCGCAAACCATTACTGCCATGGTTGCATCTTTGAGCATTTTGCCATAAGGGTGAAGCTCTGATAGTTTATCAAGCTTTTGGCGGTTCCTTGTAACTAAAAAGTGCCATGGTTGCTTATTCCTGGCAGAAGGTGCGCACATGGCGGCATCAAGAATAAACCCTACAACATCATCACTAACCGGCTTGTCTTTTTTGTATTTTCTTATGCTTCTGCGGGTAAATAAAATTTCAGAATTTTGTAACATAGACCTAACTTTTTGAGTTTAACAGATATAAATACTAATATTGATTTGTAAAGGATTTTTTAATAATTGTTTTTGTTCTTAACAAAGAAAATTAAAATGTCGGTCAAAAACAATTATTAAAGAGTAAAAAATGTGCCGGCATATTAATGTTAACCTTAAACCAAAGAGGAGGCACCGTGAAAAAAAACAGAAGTAGTTTTATGAAAACAGCAATAACCTGTTCGTTTTTGTTTACTTTTTTATTCTTCTCTTCTATGCTCTTTTCTCAGCAAAGAGGCGTTTTGGTTGTTACCGGGAAAATGGAAGCAGGTAACCGTCCGGTTACGGAAGGTGCCGTTAAGGTATATGAGGCAGGTAATCTTATTGAAGAGGTAAACTCCAATATTCTTGGCAGGTTCGAGTTTTATGTTCAATTTGATAGCAACTATATGGTAGAGTTCACCTCTCCGGGGCTTGTAACGAAGAGGCTTGATTTTGACACACACTTACCTGAAGGTGTTTCCAGGCGCAACTATTATGAGTTTGATTTTGTAATTGAATTGTTTACGGAGGTTGAAGAGGTTGATCTGTCCTTTTTTGATGAGCCTCTGGCTGAAATAAAGTTTGATGAAGAGGAACATTATGATTTTATTTTTCCTGCAGAGCTTTATGCTGACAATCTGGCCAGGGCTGTTGAACTTCAGGAGGAAGTTGAGAGAGTGATAAGGCGTGATCAGAGGTACCGCGATTTGGTAAGAGTAGCAGATGGAAAGTATGATAACGGTGAGCTTGCCGAAGCGTTAGATAACTATGTTTCTGCCTCTGAAATTTATCCTGACAGGGAGCATCCTTTAGAACGTATACTTGAGATACGTGAGACTCTTGCTGAGATGGATGAAGTGCAGCAAGAGTATAGAGAGTTAATAGAAATGGCGGATAATAATTTTTCAATAGAAGAATATGAAACAGCTCTGGTGCATTATAGGAGTGCATCAGAAGTACGTCCTGAAGCAGACTACCCCAGGCAGCGTATAAATGAGATAGACAGATTAATTGCCCAACAAGAGGCAGAAGCTGTATCACAGGCTCGAAGAGACAGCATTTTGAGGGCTGAAGCTATAATTAAAGAGCAGTATGATAGCTTGATTGCATTAGCTGATGATCGCTATGAGGAAAACCTTTTAACACAAGCCCGCGATT
>SLSZ01000209.1 GCA_007130125.1 Bacteroidales bacterium | reverse complement strand
TAGTAATACCAAGCTCCGCTCTTTTATCACGAACCACATCCAAAATAAGGGTGATGGATTTATTATAGCGGGTAAGCTTAAAGATCCTCATAAAACGGGCTAACCTTAAAACCCTTAAGATTCTCAGGTCAGCCTTAATAAAAAATGGCAAGTAAAAAGGAAGAATTGCCAGCAAGTCAATTAATCCATAACCTGAAAAAATAAATTTTAACGCAGAATAGAACTTGTTTTTAGCCGGATGGGTATGGCTTGACACATACAGCCTTAGAAGGTATTCAACAGAGAAGATTATTACCGACACTACTTCAAATAGCTTGAGAAAATTTACAAGTCCTGGTGATAAACCCGAAAAACTTTCTACTATTATAGCCAAAAGGTTTAACACTATCAGGCCCATTATAAAAAAGTCAAATATCAGGTTATATCCGGATCCGTGAGAGCCTTTTTCAACAAGCCTGTATATTTTCTCTTTAAGCATATTGCAAAATAAAAGAAAATTTTTTAAAGTATTTATTATTAGCTAAAAATTATAGCTAACTGTAAAGCATAACTCTTTATGACAAGCTCATATAAAATGGTAAAGCCAGGAAAATAACACTATATAACTTCTAAATTATCTTTTCTTACCCACCCGATGTTTCCATTTGCGAGCTTTATTTCATACCATTCCCCAAGCTCCTGCCTGATCTCTACTTTGGTACCCTGATGGATAACAAACAAATCAGGACTTGAAACGTCAGGTGCACTTTTGGCTGTTAATCTGGGTGTAAATACGATGGCTTCATTACCGTCAGTCAATTTATTGTACTGCTTCTGTGCAAAAACCAGTGACAATGAGGTTGTTGTAATAAACACAAGCGACAGGATAAAAGCAGTTTTTTTAAAAAAACTTCTGCTGCTGACAAAAAACCAAATAAGGCTTGCGAAAAGAGCTAACACAAAAATTATAGCTGTAATGGCCCATCCTTTTTCCGACTGCAATGTAATTAAGCTTTGCCACCATTGCTCATAAAACAATTTTGGCACAGGCTCAATACGGTCAACAATGTGTGTACGGGCTACATGTAAGTTAAATAAGATATTTTCATCGTTAGGATTTAAACGTTTGGCACGTTCATAGTTCAGTATCGCTTTTGCAATCTTGTCATTTCTGAAATAAGCATTACCAAGATTATAATACAGCCCGGCAGCTTCATATCCCTCTTCCAGCACTTGTTCATAAAGCTTAGCAGCATAAGCATATTCGTTTTGTGCATAAGCCTCATTAGCCTTTTCTAGCAATTCACGGGGTGAATTGCCAATGCATGGAGCAGCAATAATAAATAATAAAACAAAAGCTTTTATGTAAAAAATATGTCTACTCAACATTTTTTAATTTTTATCAAGTTATGATTTTTTCTTTCGAAGCCATTTTTCAGTATTCACAATGGTATCATGTGCAAGGGAGAACACCTCATCCATGTTCTTTTCCTTATCACCGGGAGCAAACCTGGCATATTCACAGTGATCCAGGGTACTTATAAACTCGTTAATGATATTATCAGGTACTTTTTTATGGCTAAGTTTTTCTCTCACATTATCCTTGTTAAGCTCTGATACCGGTATATTCATTTTGTCCGACACATATCCCCAGAGGGTTTTGAATATCTCATCATAAAACTCAGCATCTTTGTTTTTCTGCAATAATTTTCCTGCAAGCTTGAGCCGCTTCTTTGCAGCCCTGTTTGCCTGTTTGGTACGCAACGTTGCAAGATTGTTTTCATTACGAAGCTTATTGTAATATAAAACCATAAAAACGATAAATATCAATACAGGCAATGCGATCAGGACATAAAACAACGGAGAACGGAAAAAGATAGTTCCAACAGGCTGTAATCTAATATTCCCGGGATAAATGTACCTAATATCAGATCCAATATATTTAACATCTTCCCGGGCAGTTCTTTCTGAAGCTGTAACTGCTGAAGGTCCTCCTTCAACGTTTATTAAAAACGGTCCGCCCGACAATGTTTTATAATTTTCACTTTCAGGATCAAAAAAAGAAAGTTCAATCGATGGTATCTCAAATTCCCCTTCAGTCCGCGGAATCATTAAATATTCATAGCTACGGCTTCCGCTGACACCGGCAGTTGTGGTACGAATATCGTCAGAGATCCTTGGATCATAAACATCAAGGTTAGTGGGAAAGTTAACAGCAGGGGGATCAGCCATGCTAAGGTTTCCCTTTCCTGAAATTTTTACGTTCAGGGAAGTCGCATCATTTGTTTGAAGCAGATTATCATCAATAGATGCCGACATGGAAAAATCTCCCACAAGACCCTTAAATGATGATGGCCTGTTTTGTACCGGCAAAGGTTTTACTTCAAATGTTACAGGGTTTGATCGGATTGTTTCGCGCACTGTTTGACGGTCGGAGAAGAAATCATCAAACCAGCTGCCACCCCTGCGTCTAGTAGTGCGCCTTACAAAGCATTCCACCTCCAAAGGCTCGATGGTCAACTTTCCGCTTCTTTGAGGAAACAGAGCAACACGGCGAATTTCAGCAACCTGGTATCTTTGCCCGTCAATGGTTTTAGTTTCCGGATGCCGTGCCCGGTCATAATCAGTAACATCTTCTGACCAGAAGCCTTGATAGGAGGGGAGCCGGTCTATTGAATATTGTGATACTGAAACACGGGTGTAAATTTTGTATGTGATGAAAACTTGTTCTCCCTGATATGGGTTGGTTTTGCTGGCATAAGCTCTGATAAATAACTCATTGTCATCTTCGGGTCTGGTTTCTACAGACCTTGATGGATCATCAACTGCCGGTGACGGGTCATCCGACTCTAGTACCGTTATTGACAGACTATTGGTGTGGTATGTGTCTCCATTAATAACAGCTTCTGCAGGACTTATTGAAAATGAGCCTTCATCTACAGGCATCAATATGTATGTGTATGTATATGATTGTGTACGTGTTACTTCACCGTTAATGATCTGAACAG
>SLSZ01000244.1 GCA_007130125.1 Bacteroidales bacterium | reverse complement strand
ATCGTGCAGAATTATTTAAGGATAAAAAGCGAATTGCAGGTGCTGAAGAGCTAAAAACAAAATCAACACAACGTTTACAATGGCAAAAAGTATCGGTTTACGCTAATATTCCACCTGAATTAAAAGACCTGGAAAAGCTTTCAAAGAATATTTGGTGGACATGGAATTATGAAGCAACCGAACTATTTGAATCAATAGACCCTGAATTGTGGGAAAAGTGTAAAAAGAACCCTGTACGTTTATTGGAGAACCTTACCACAGATCAACATCAGTCGCTTATCAAAAACGACGGTTTTATGAGATCGTTGCACAGGGTGATGGAGGCATTCAACAATTACATGATAGAGGGTAATAAAAAGTCCGGTAAGCAAATTGCTTATTTTAGCATGGAGTATGGCTTACACGAATCCATTAAGCTATATTCAGGCGGATTGGGTGTTTTGGCCGGGGATTATTTGAAGCAGGCGAGTGATGATAATGTCAACCTTGTTGGTGTTGGTTTATTATACCGCTATGGCTATTTTAGCCAAAGCCTTTCCGGCAAAGGGGATCAGGTTTCCAACTATGCTCCTCACCACTTTGCATACATGTCGGCAGTACCCGTGAAAAACAAAGATGGCGAATACGTTAAGATAAATATTGACCTGCCGGGAAGAACCCTTGTTGCCAAAGTGTGGAAAATTGATATCGGCCGGGTACCTTTATACCTTTTGGACACCGACCTTCCAGAAAACGAAGCTTATGACAGGATCATCACACATAAGCTTTATGGCGGAGATCTAGAAAACCGTCTCAAGCAGGAAATCCTTTTAGGGATTGGAGGCATCAGGTTGCTTGATGCGCTTGAGCTTAATCCCGAAATCTATCATTGTAACGAAGGACATGCTGCGTTTACAGGTTTGGAAAGGCTGCGCAAATATGTGCAGAACAAAAAGCTTTCATACAGGGAGGCTCTTGAAGTGGTAAGAGCATCAGGGTTATTTACTACTCACACACCTGTACCGGCAGGCCACGACTTCTTCAGCGAAGATATGCTACGCAATTATATGCAACCTTTTGCAAATGAGCTGGGCATAGATTGGGAAACATTAGTTAACCTGGGCAAGATGAATCCTGGCAATCCGGATGAAGACTTTTCAATGAGTGTGCTTGCAGCAAATGTTTCACAGGAAGTTAATGGAGTAAGCAAAATACATGGTAAAGTGTCAAGAGAAATGTTTGATGACCTTTACCCTGGTTACTTTCCCGAAGAACTGCATATTGGACATGTTACAAACGGAGTGCATTATCTGACCTGGACAGCCAAGCAATGGCAAAAGCTATACAGGCAACATTTTGGAAAAGATTTTCTTAAAGATTGCTCCAACCCCAAACGCTGGGAAAAGATCTATAACGTTCCGGATGAAACGATTTGGCAAACACGCAATTCTCAAAAAAAGCTTTTAATTGAATATGTTAAGAACAGGCTGCTCTCCAGTCTGCCGGAGAGCCAGGAAGCATTAAAAAATGTTTACCAAACAATTGATGTTTTAAGAGATGATGTGTTGACAATAGGTTTTGCAAGGCGGTTTGCCACCTACAAACGAGCAACCCTGCTTTTTAATGACCCCGAAATGCTTTCGCGAATAGTAAATATGAAAGACATGCCGGTGTTGTTTATTTTTGCCGGGAAAGCCCATCCTGCGGACAAAGCCGGCCAGGACTTTATCAAAAAGATCGTAGAGTATTCAAACAAAGAGGAGTTCAGAGGTAAAATATTATTCCTTGAAGATTATGATATGGAGTTGGCAAGGTATCTCGTCCAGGGAGTTGACATTTGGCTTAACACTCCCACAAGGCCCATGGAAGCATCAGGAACAAGCGGGCAAAAAGCTGCTTTGAACGGAGTATTGAACTTTAGCGTTCTTGACGGATGGTGGGCTGAAGGGTATATGCCTGAAGCCGGCTGGTGCCTCAAAGAAGAAAGTACATACGAAAACCAGGAAATGCAAAACAAACTGGATGCATCAATCATTTACAACTTGTTGGAAAATGAAATAATCCCGATGTTTTATGACCGAAACAGTAACCAGATACCCGAAAAGTGGGTGTCGCAGGTGAAAAACAACATCGCTAAAGTTGCTCCGCACTTTACAAACAAAAGAATGCTTGATGATTACATAAAACACTTTTATCAACGTAATTTTGACTATACCGGAAAAATTAAAAATGATAATTATGCCAGGGCAAAAGAGCTGGCCGCATGGAAAAAAAGCATAACCGACTCCTGGGACAAAATTGAAGTTAAGTCCAGGAAAGTGTTAAACACTCCGTCAAATGCTATACTACAGGGAGAAAACTTCGTTGCAGAAATAACTGTTGACATAAAAGACATGTCAAGCAATGATATTGGCATGGAAGTTATATTCTTTCAAAAATCTTTTGAAGAACAAAACGGAAACTCTTTCACTTATGACATGGAACAAATAAAAAAAGAAAAAACTCTTGTTACTTTCAAAGTTGACATGTTGGTCAAAAAACCGGGTGTATACAATTATGCATTCAGGATGTTCCCAAAACATGAGTACCTAGCCAACAGGCAGAGTTTAAATTTAACAAAATGGCTTTAATAAAAACAAATTGAAAACTATAATTTTTAATACCATGAATATGAAAACTCGAGTATCATTACCTCTAATAAAGACATGTATACTTTTAGTTCTTGTCTTTTGGAGTACAAATATTTTTTCACAGATAACAACAGAACCGGCCTTACCAACCGATGCCGATGAAGTATTAATAACGTTTGATGCTACCGGCACAGGCCTTGAAGGATATGACGGTGATGTTTATGCTCACACGGGAGTAACTATTGATGACGACAGATGGGAGTATGTTGTTGGTCCTGATTGGATTGATCCCGATGATCCACAACTAAACCGTGTTGGCGATGATCTTTATGAACTTCTTATCACACCCAGTATAAGAGAGTTTTATGATGTTCCCGCTGATGAAAACATTACCGAAATGTGTTTTGTTTTCCGAAATACAGATGGAAGTCAGCAAACAGAAGATCTTTTTGTTAATGTTTATCAGGCCGGACTTAACGTATCAATAATTAATCCCCCAAAAGACAAGCCGATTGTAGAGCACAACTCAACACTTGAAATTAAAGCTGTGGCAACATATGCTAATGAATTGACTTTATATATTAACGATGTGGAAGTTGAAACAACAACAGATGATGAAATTGAATATTCGTTTGTAGCTGATGAATATGGTACATTTTGGATAAAAGCCATAGCCGAAGATGATGAAGACCAGGTTGTTGATTCAACGTACATATATGTAAGGCCTGATCCTCAAGAAGAGGAACTGCCAGAGGGTGTGACTCCCGGCGCTAATTACATTGATGAGTCTACTGTAATCCTGGTATTGCATGACCCACCGGCATTAAAAGAGTATGTGTTTGCTATCGGCGATTTCAATGACTGGATGACCAATGATGAAAGTTATATGAAAAGAACACCCGACGGCACTCATTACTGGATAACATTGGAAGATCTTACTCCGGGCGAAGAGTATGGTTACCAGTATTTTATAGATAATGAGCTTCGACTGGCCGATCCTTATACTCATAAAATTTTGGACCCCTGGAATGATCCCTGGATAGACGAACATAACTATCCTGATCTAAAACCTTATCCTACGGGTAAAACAAACGGGTATGTAAGTATAATACACCCGGACATGCCCGAGTATGAATGGGAGGTAACTGATTTTACCCCTCCGGATGTTGAAGACCTTGTTATTTATGAACTTTTGATACGTGATTTTGTAAATGAAGATGGTGAGGGAGCCATAAAAGACATTACAGCCGATTATCTGGATTATCTTGAAGAGTTGGGCGTTAATGCCATTGAATTAATGCCTATAAATCAATTTGAAGGCAACAATTCATGGGGTTACAATCCTGCCCTGTATTTCGCAACTGATAAGGCCTACGGCACAAGACAAGACTACAAAGCGTTTATTGATGAATGCCACAAACGCGGAATAGCTGTATTTATTGATATTGTCCTTAATCATTCTTTTAATATGTCTCCAATGGTTCAGATGTATTTTGACCCCGATGCAGGTGGCTGGGGCCAACCCCTGCCTGAAAACCCATGGTATTTGGAGGAGTGCCCCACTGATCCATGGTGTTGGGGACAAACTTTTGACCAGGACAGCCCATACACTCATGTGTTCTTTGACCGTGTAGCAGAATACTGGCTGACTGAATTTAATATTGACGGATTCAGATATGACTTTACAAAAGGGTTTGCCAATGATCCCGGCAACTATCCTTATAGCCAATATAATCAAGATCGAATTGATAACTTGACGCGAATATATAACCATATAAAATCCGTAAATTCCGATGCCCATGTAATCCTTGAACATTTTTGCGATAATGATGAAGAAAAGCATTTGGCAAATAAAGGAATGCTTATTTGGGGAAACATGAATCATTCATATGGAGAAGCTACAATGGGATGGATAGATGACTCTGACTTTTCATGGATAAGCTATACACAAAGAGGCTGGGATGTCCCTCACCTGGTAGGATACATGGAAAGCCACGATGAGGAAAGACTCATGTATAAAAACCAAATGTATGGAAATTCAAACAGTGGATATGATATACGAGATCTGGAAACAGCATTAGAAAGAATGGAGTTAGCAGGAACCTTCTTTTTCACAATTCCGGGGCCTAAAATGATCTGGCAATTTGGTGAGTTAGGATATGATTATTCAATAAACCACTGTGGCTCCGAACCGGTAGATCCAATCCCCGGCAATATCGGTGACTGCCGCGTTGACCGAAAGCCTGTCAGATGGGATTACTACGATGAGTGGAAAAGAAAAAGCTTGTATAATATTTATTCAGCACTTATTGAACTTAAAAAAGAACAAGAAGTCTTTAAAACAAATGACTATTCTTTACATCTGGGCGGAGCAATTAAAAGAATCCACCTGAACCATGAAACCGCATACGTAACAGTACTGGGCAACTTTGATGTTACTGAACGGCAACTGGCACCGCATTTTCAGGAAACAGGAACATGGTATGAGTTTTTTACAAGGGAAGAGCTGGAAGTGGAAGAAATAAACCAAACCATCACACTTCAGCCGGGAGAATACAGATTGTACTCTAATGTGGAATTTCCCGACCATGGTTTCAATGTTGGCACTATCCCGTTTGTTAAACAAAAACCAGGCATAAGCGTATATCCAAACCCATCAAGAACAGGATTCTATTTTGAGTTTAAAAATAACGAACAATACTCAAATGCCAGGTTGGAAATAATTAATATCCAGGGTCAGGTAATTTTTAGTAAGAACATTGATCTGCAATCAAATGAAATATACTGGAATGGAAACACCGCTTCCGGGGAAAAAGCAACTGAAGGGGTGTATTTCTATAAAATAACCGTTGACGATAATACTTTGACGGGAAGGCTCATGGTTAAATAGTTGATGGGTTGATGAGTTTATAATAAAAGAGGTTTCCAACTTTTCCAATGTTGGAAACCTCTTTTTGTTATACAAAATCTTTTTTTAGTAAAAACTCTGTGTTACTCTGTGTATAACACTCCCGCTATGGCGGGACAAGTTGTGTTACTCTGTGGTTAAAAAACCCTATTTTTCAAACACCAAATAATCCCATGGATTCATATCAACAGCAAATTCTTCTTTAATTGTGATATCTTCTTCGGTAAAAACATTGGTATAATTTCCTGCAAACTTATCCCCTTCAAAAGCCACATTAATATTTTCATCTGAAAGATTCAACACAACAAATACTTTGTCGTCATTCTTCTCACGAACAAAAGCAAAGACTTTATTATTATCATTTGTATTAACCCGCTGAATTTCTCCACCTTTCACTCCATTCCATAGAGCCTGGTTTCGATGTTTCAAGCTTAAAAGGGTATTATAGAAGTCATGATATTCATAATCACCCCAATCTATAGAGTCTTTTTCAAAAAATTCCAGCATCCTGTCAAATCCTGCTTCCTGCCCACTATATATAAGCGGCATGCCAGGAATTGTTGCTGTAAATACAGCAAACGCTTCCACACCTTCTCCATATCTGTCGAACTCTGTTCCGGCCCAGGAGTTTTCATCATGATTAGTGATAAAATACATTTTGTATGATCCAACGGGGAACTCTCCGGCATTGTCAACAAAAAAGTATTCATCTATTGCTGATACATCCATATCCCCTTCAGCAATTTCGTTTGTGACATGGTGTAGGTGCCAGCCATATCCGGCTTCAAAAGCATACTTATGGAGTTCGGGAGTTTCGGATTCAGCAAGCATAAATACAGGCTTTATCTCTTCAAGTTCGGTACGTGTACGGTTCCAAAAATCCGTAGGAACAAGGTATGCGACATCGCATCTAAAGCCATCAATGTTAATTTCTTCAACCCAAAAGCGCATCTCGTCCAACATAGCATCCCTTAACTCTTCGTTGTCATAATCAAGCTGAATAACGTCTGTCCAGTCAGTATCAGGGGGTATTATAAATTCCCCATCCTCATCGGTCACATAATACTCAGGGTTTGTCTTTGTCCAGTGATGATCCCATGCGGTATGATTTGCTACCCAGTCAAGTATCACATACATGCCCTTATCATGTATCCTTTCAACGAGTTCTTTAAACTCCTTCATCGTACCGAATTCAGGGTTAACAGCAGTATAATCTTTAATTGAGTAATAGCTTCCGAGTGAACCTTTCCTGTTCTTTTCACCAATTGGGTGTATTGGCATGAACCATAATATATCAACACCCATATCGTCAAGCCTGTCTAAATGTTCACTAAAAGCTTCAAAAGTGCCTTCAGGTGTATATTGCCTGACATTTACCTCATAAATGTTGGCATTTATACTCCACTCGGGGTGTTCTACCCTGCTAATTACCTGATCTTTTTCTTCTTCAGGCTCCATTTTGCATGCCTGGAAAATTATTGCAAACAAAAAAATAACCGCTGTTAAACTTACTGTTAAATGCTTCATAATTAATTTATTTAAAGTTAATAAAATTTTAATTTAATATTCGTATATATGTTCAGGTTTAAAACCCATAAAAGCATTTTATCTGCTGGTAAAAACCTCGTACTTTAAAGGCTCAACCTCAACTGTCAATGTGTTATTATTTATATCAAAGTGATTTTCAAAGTGATTTTCAAAGTATATACCGTTGTATCTTTCAGGTAGTTCAACTGTTACCGTCTTTAGCTCCCTGCTTTTATTAAACACAACGATACCATGACTGTTGAGATATGTGCGTCCATAGGCATATATTTGATCATCAACTTTCAAAGTTTGGAAGTCTCCATATATAAAAGCAAGGTTATTACTTCTGATCCGGGTAAGCTTTTTTACTCTTTCTTTTGTATCTTTTTCTTTGTCAGAAAGATTTTCAAATTTCATTGGTCTTCGGCTGTCGGGGTCACCTGCACCAGGTATGCCAATTTCGTCGCCATAGTATATCACAGGCACACCCGGTATAGTCATTATAAAAGCTGTAAGCTGCGACAGCTTATCATAGCCTGCGGGGTCGCCAACACCAACATCTCTTTGCCAGCCGGCTTCTTTATCATCTTCATCGAAGGCAAGATCACCGCCGGCAAGTGAAATAAATCGTGGCAAGTCGTGGTTGCCTGTAATATTACCCATCAGGTTATTATACCCATAATGGTTAAAACTTTCCATAAGTGAGTAGTTTAGATCTTTAAAAGAGCCTTCATCCAATGCAAATATTGACCTTGCATCAAAATACAGATTGAAGTCAAACTGCCCATCCAATAATCCGCTTCCAACGTAATTGCCAATAAGCTCTCTGCTGCCAAAGGTTTCTCCAATCTGGAACAATCGCCTGTCTTCCGGTATTACAACTTCTTCGACAAGCTTGGTTGTCAATGTTCTCCAGAACTCCAAAGGAATATGCTTGGTGGCATCATGGCGAAATCCATCCAGGTTATACTCTTGTATCCAGTAAAGGGCACTATCAGACATCGTTTCAACAACTTCGGGTTTAGAAAAATCAAGGCTGGGCAAAAAAGTATCAAACCAGGTTGTAAGCCTTTGCTCGTCCCATATCCTGATATTTTTTGTTCCGTCGGGTAAAATCAGATCCGTTGCCCAGTCAGGATTTTCTTTTATCAACGGATTCTGCTCGTGAACATGGTTTGAAACGAAATCGAGCAGAACGTTAATATCATTCTCATGAGCAGTTTCAACCATGTCTCTCATTATTTCTTCGTTGCCAAAACGGTGGTCAACAGTGGTAAGCGTTATTGGCCAATACCCGTGATAGCCGGTATATTTGCGGTGAGGATATGGAAATTCTTCAAAAGCTTCAAGTGGATTTTGGGTAATGGGTGAAAACCATATTGAATTTATTCCCAATTCATCAAAATATCCATCACGGATCTTCTTAGCTATACCTGCCAGGTCACCACCATGGAAGTTAGCTCTTGGAGCTACTTCCGGGTCATCAACCGGGTCATCTAGTTCAGGCTTACCATTATTAAACCTGTCTACCATTATGAAATATAGAATAGAAGCCTCATAGTCAAATCGCGTAAGGTTCTCCGGGCCTTCAACAGGCCTGTTCTCTTCCAAAGGGATAAGCAAATCATTGGAGGGTCCATGTTCATTATACGCACGTACACGCAAAAAACTGCGGTTGTGGTTTTTTGCATCAGGAGGTATTTTAATATTCTTGATGTCTCCTTCTCTGCTAAGATAAGCTTCTGGCAGACGATGATTCTGCCAAAAAACAAGTATTTCGTCAGGATCGTTCTCGAAACGAATGCTGAGCTTGTTATCTCCATCAAACTCATGGGTATACAACTGTGGTAACAAACCTGCATCAACAGCAGGGACAACAAGCAGCGAATTGTGGCCCCCTATGTTGTTATCAACAATTTTGTCATTATTGGGATCCAACATCCATTCAGAATCCGCAACAATTTGATACTGATATCTGCCCGGATTGAGAAGCAGGCTGGTCCGCCAAACGTCATCTACAAACTCCAGTGGGGTTTTTGACGGATCCCAGTCATTGATATCCCCGGCTAAACTTACCTCCTGGTAGTCTTCGCTGCCGGGATCAAACTCAAAAACAACAAATCGTTTTCTTGACCTCTCTACAAAAATACTATATGGCTCTTCTTCAACCCATATGACAATTTCTGAAACGTAAGGAAAGTCATCAGACCTTTTTTTAATTAAAAGTTTGTTTTTATTAATTTGTTCAAACTCAAGCTCATCTATACCTGTAACCGAATCAATAGATTCCAGGTCTCTCTCAAGAAAAAAATCCGATAAATAAACGATTGTGGAGTCACCTTCAATTTGAATAGGTGATGCCAGTCCAATAATTTTTGATTCTGAAGGGAACAAAGTTTCCCTTTCAGGCTTACAGCATGCCAAAACAAGCAATGCAGCCATGATAACGAATAGCTGAAAAAACAAATTTTTTTTCATAATAAAGTTCTTTGTAATTTTTTGTTGGTAATATGGTTTAATCTAAAAATATCGACTTAAAACATATCGGAATTATGCAAAATTCAAAAATAATAAAAATTAAGGAAATATAAGCCTTTCAGCTCTTTATTATGAGTATTTTAAAAAGCAAATTTCAGCTTTATATACTTCAGTTTTAAAACATTATTATAAAAAACAATAAAATCTATACTATTTTCACAAAAATGTTTTAATTTCACTTAATAAAATAATGACATTCATTATGTTGGCAAAACATTTGATAAACGACTCTGTACTGCCTCTTCGAACATCCGACACAGCTGTTACAGCGCTTAATTGGATGGAAGATTTGAGGGTTTCACATCTTCCGATCGTGAACAATAAAAGTTTTTTGGGTCTTATATCTGATGTTGACATTTATGACCTTAACAAACCCGATGAACCTTTAGGAAATCACAAATTATCTTTAATCAGACCTTATGTCCTGCATAACCAGCACTTCTATGATGTTATTAAACTAATTTCTGAACAAAAAGTGACTCTAGTGCCTGTACTTGATGATAATAACAATTATCTCGGTTGTATAACTTTAACAGCATTAATTGATAAGTTAGCAAATACAGCTTCTATTAACCAGCCCGGCGGAATCATTGTTATTGAAGTTAACAGTATAGATTATTCATTAAGTGAAATTGCCAGAATAGTAGAATCCAATGATGCGAAAATATTAAGCAGCTACATAACCTCCTTTAATGACAGTACAAAATTCGAGATTACTATTAAAGTTAATAAAATTGACGTTTCTTCCATTATACAAACCTTTAACCGATTCGATTATATCATTACTGCTTCGTTTTCAGAGGAAAACAATCTTGACGATTTGATTAACGACAGGTACAATTCGCTGATGTCTTATTTAAACATTTAATATAAGCACAAGCCTCTTTAAAAACACTGAATTATTCAGAAATTACACACTTCCTTTATCTTTCTTTTTTGTTAAATCCAAATCGCCTGTTTGTTTTTCTTTAACAAAAAACCAACCAATTGCCGAACATGTTAGCATGATGGCGCAAAGCAAAAACAGCATATCCTGGCTTGCAAACTGCCTGATTATTAGGCTAAAAACAAAGCTGACTATCAAATGTGGTATCACAACGGATAAATTGAACACTCCCATAAAAAAACCCATTCGATTACGGTCAACGTTTTCCGACATTATAGCAAAAGGCAAACTAACAACTGCACCCCACCCTACTCCGGCAAATGCCATAAGTATGTATAGTGTCATTGGAGACGTAACCATAAAAGCCATAAAATAATATGAAACAGCCATAATAATGATGGCAGCGGTATGAATTTTTACTCTGCCGATCCTTGCTGCTAAAGGTTCAAAAACAAGTGCCGGCAACAAAAAGCCCACAGTGTTTAATACGGCAAAAGAAATGCTTATCATCGCATCGGTATGTTCATATCCCAGGGGAACAAGCTGGTCTTCCAGGAAGAAAATAATATAAACGAACATGGATTGGACTCCCAGCCATGAAAAACCATGCGCAATATACAGTTTAAAAAGTTGCTTCCAGTCAGTTTTATCACTGTCTAAAGCTGCAACAAAATCAGGATTTTTACGGTTAACTTTTCCGACTGTTTTAAAAGCGTCTATGATCGTAAATACATGAATAATAATGGCTATAACCAGTGAAGGTATAAATACCAAATGTTTGCCGGAATAAAAATAGCTTATCAGGTACAATGCTACTGTTGGAATAAACAGAAGGACACCTCTGTTTAAGTTTTTAGCATACCAGTGTCCCGAGCCGGGAATAAGTATTGAAATTGTTGCCGCCAACAGCGGGTCCAAACGGCCCAGTGGCCCTTCATCTTTTCCTGTAATATATCTTGGTTCTTTAATCAGTAGTGCCGGTATTACTGAAAAAATCAGCACTAACCCTGCTCCACCGTATAGTAATACATAATTCCCGAATCTGGCCCCAACAACATATGCCATTACCCCGAAAAAGCCCGAGACGGTTTGCATCCAGGTGTAACCTTTAGTACGTTTACGGCCCTCGGGAGTAACATCAGCAATTATAGAGCGTGTTGGATTGAAGCTTACATTTATTGACATGTCCAGGGTCAGAGAAACCAGTATTGCAACAATCAAAATATTGGATATACCCATAAAGTCGGAGATCACGCCAATGTTTGGAAGGCTTAT
>SLSZ01000171.1 GCA_007130125.1 Bacteroidales bacterium | reverse complement strand
CCCTGGCCCTGAGCCCAGATTTCCGGCAACCCGCTTACTGGTTGTTCTTTTAGTTCACCATCCTGCCAGACTCTAAGCCTGCCAGGCCTTTCTGCAATAAGTATGCGGCCATCAGGCAAAAATTCCATACCCCAGGGATTTTCCAGCCCGGTGGCTAACGTGTCTATAGTAAAACTTAAACTTTCAGTATCAGTCTTGAAATTATCATTTGATGAATTACAAGAAAAAAAGACGAATATTGCAAGTGTCGGAATAATAATCCGTTTCAGAATTCTCATAACTTTTTATTTCGTTAATATTTAATTGCTTTGAGTCATTAAAGTTAACAAATTAATAAAAAATGTTGTTCATTATTGTTTATTATTTTGCTCTATACGTCTGTTCCGAAATAGTTTCTTTTCACAACACTATCAACCTCAAAAATAAGCAGTGGCATATCGGCTTGCTATTTTGTAAATATTTTCCTGTGCATGTATTTATCATAAAAATTAAACTTAAACGTTATTCCCTCACATGCCTATATTTTCCTCAATCTTGTTAATAATCCTGTTAATAACTAAAAAAAGTTTTTACAGGCATTAGTCACATAATTAATACATTTATAACAATAAAATTTCTGGTTCTTTTACACAGTAATAATAATTTGCCATTGACTATTTGTTGCATGTTTTTTGTTAACTTTGCAGTTCAAATTATTGGCAAGTTTTTAATATAGGCCGGAGGCCATTTTAAAGTTTTGTTAATGTTGTAATTGCCATCGTATATTATGAGTTTAAATTTATTTGATAAGCGAAACAAGCCGCCATGGCAGGTGTTAAGGTATGAGGAACTGGTAAAGAATCAAAAGTCTATATATTTTGACATTGAAGATTTTGAAGAGATAATTGATTATTATTTCACCAGGGGCCATTTGAAGAAGACGTTGAATATTGTAAATTACGCTACATCTGTTCACACCTCTTCATCGGCTTTAATACTTAAAAGGGCGCAGGTATTGGCAGCCTCAGGAAAAGAGGACCGGGCGCTGAATATTCTATCCGGGCTTGAAACTCTTGAGCCCTCAAACCCTGATATTCTTCTTACCAAAGGAGCTATATATTCTCAGCTGAAAAATTATGAAAAAGCAATAGAACATTACGATAAGGCTGCCGGCAAAACCGATGAGCCCGATTATGTCTATTGTAATATTGCTTTTGAATATGAAAACATGGGTGACTACAATAAGACTTTAGAATATCTTAAGAAAGCACTGGATATCAACCCTGAAAATGACCTAGCAATTTATGAGGCAGCTTACTGCTTTGAACTTCTAAGCCTTAATGATGAGAGTATAGAGTTTTTTAAAAACCTCATTGACCGTCACCCCTACTCTATTGAGGCATGGTTTAACTTAGGCATTTCTTATATAAACACCGGGCTTTATGAAAAAGCCAACGATGCTTTCGACTATGCTGTTGCTATCGATGACAGCCACACACCCTCATGGTTCCACAAAGGGTATGTACATGGTATGATGGCTGAGTTCTCCAGGGCTATTGAGTGCTACTCCAAATCACTTGAGCAGGATGAAGGAGATGCAATGAAATATTATTATATAGGCGAATGCTATGAAAAGCTTGAAAATTATCATGAAGCCACCAGGTATTACTTAATGTGCCTGGATAAAGATGATTCAATAGCTGAAGCATGGATGGGACTTGGAGTATGTAAAGCAGAAACGGGTGATAATAAAGCATGCATAAAGAACCTTAAAAAAGCATTAACACTTGAGCCGGAAAACACTACCTGTATGTTATTGCTTGCTGACACCTACATGAATTGCGAAATATTTGATAAAGCCAGGGAGTGTTATGATAAGGCAATAAAAGTCGACCCGGAAGATAAAAACATACTGCTGGAATATGCTGAAGCATGTGCAAGCCACGGACAGTACAAAAGGGCTATAAATATAATGGCTGAGGCTGATGAGAAATTTCCGGACAATCATGATATCCTATACAAAACTTCTCAATACCTTTTTATGCAAGGCAATAATAAAGAAGCCGCATATTTTTTGGAGGAAGCTCTTATACTCAACTTTGAAGGTCATCAAATATTGATAAAAGATTACCCTAAAATACTCAACAACACAACCTTCAATGAGCTGGTAGAGCTTTACAAACCTTATTAATTGAAATAAACTAACTGTTAATAAGTTAAATAATTTGATCATGGAATTACCTTTTTTACCTGAAAGAGAAAGTAAACCCAGGAAATCCGGGATAACTATGATGATGGATAAAGGTTTGAGTGCAAACCAGGCACAAGAACTGGTATCTGTTGCTGGACATCTCATAGATTTTGCCAAGCTGGGTTTTGGCACTTCTTATGTTTGCAAACATTCACAGGAAAAAGTCAGAATATACCGGGATAACGGTATTAAAGTGTTTCTTGGAGGTACTTTATTTGAAGCATTTGCCATACGAAACATGATAAACGAATACAAGAAATTTATTAAAGGCCTTGGCGTCGATGCCGTTGAGATATCAGACGGTTCAGTATATATTGAACATGGTCAAAAATGCAAATACATCCGCGACTTTTCAAAAAATTACACAGTTTTAAGCGAAGTCGGCGCCAAAGAGGATGATATTTTTGATAAACCAGATGAGTGGGCTGATCATATGGAAAGTGAACTGGATGCAGGTAGCACTTATGTTATCGCTGAAGCACGCGAAAGCGGAACGGTTGGAATATATAAAAAAGACGGCACTGCTGATACAGCACTTATTAATGACATACTAAAAAAAATACCCTCTAAGCAAGTATTATGGGAAGCCCCTCTTAAAGCACAACAAGTATGGTTTATAAAATTAATTGGCGCTAACGTAAATCTAGGTAATATCGCACCATCCGATGTTATACCTCTTGAAACACTCAGGTTGGGCCTGCGGGGAGATACGTTCTTCGAATTCCTGCCGGAAGAATTCCATAAATGTAAATTGAAGAAGAAAAAATAAATGTGCAAATGTGCCAATGGGTCAATGTGCCAATGTGCCAATGTGCCAATGGGATAATGGGACTATGTGCAAATGGAGTTATTTGACAACGGGGAAATGGCTTGATGGGTTAATGGGTGGTCGTCACTGAATCATTTATACCGGAATATTAAATGCATTTGATAAGTATGAGAAATTTATTTGACAGCATTTTGCTTTTTTTGCGTGGTATGGGAATGGGTGCTGCTGATGTAATACCGGGGGTGTCAGGCGGTACTATTGCTTTTATAACAGGTATATACAGAAAGCTTGTACATAGTATTAAGTCCATAGACCTGCATTTTATCAAACTACTTCTAAATGGAAAGCCTGCCACAGCCTGGAAACATATCAACGGCAATTTCCTGGTAGCAGTATTTTCCGGAGTCCTTGTAAGCATTTTTTCACTGGCAAAATTGATTTCATGGCTGCTTGAAAATCATCAGATGCTTGTTTGGGCTTTTTTCTTCGGATTAATAATTGCTTCAGCGATTTACATCAGTAAAAAAATAGAAAAATGGAATGTATATACTGTGTTTTTTGTGCTGGCAGGAACAGCTGTTGCTTTTTATATAACCCTCGCAACACCTGCTACCACACCCGAAACTCTTTACTATACATTTTTGAGTGGAAGCATAGCTGTTTGTGCTATGATATTGCCGGGAATATCAGGCAGCTTCATTCTGCTGCTTATCGGTAAATATGAACATATAATAACCGCCGTGAATGAGCTTAATGCAGAGATATTATCTGTTTTTGCAGCAGGTTGTGTTGTCGGACTAATAATATTCTCTAATGTTGTTTCATGGCTCCTTAAAAAGTATTCCGATTATACAATGGCTGTTCTGACCGGACTGATGATAGGCTCGCTCAATAAATTGTGGCCCTGGAAAAAAGTACTGGAAACCACTATCAATAAACATGGTGAAGAAATACCTCTTGTAGAAAGAAGTATTGCTCCCGGGCAATTCCGGCAATTGTATGACGCAGACCCAATGATATTACAAGTCACAGTGCTGGTAATTATAGGGTTTGTACTCATTTTCTTTATTAACTATCTGGCAGGCATTGGTTCCGATAATAGAAATAAAAGGCAAGATTAATTATTTGGTGCTGAAAAAAAATATTAAAGTTACTTCTTAACACTCAATGACCATCCGTAAATTATAACAACCGTAAATATTGCACCTGCAATAATACCCGCCAAAGGGTTCACCCCGTCAACAGGTGCATAAAACAACCTGTAAAAACCAAATCCCACAGCATAAGCACCAACAAGAACCATGAAAATAAACAATACATTATCGAAAATTTTTTCAAACCACCGGTATTCATCTTCATTATCACTTTTCCGGGTTTGCGGGGTATAGTATGGCCTTCTGTAATATTGAACGTTGCTGTAGGGATATCTTCCGCGGTTATTGCTCACTCTCTGCCTTTGTATAATATAATTCAAACGGTAATCGTAAAGCCTTCTCTTTTTATCGTCCTTCAGGATTTGATAAGCCTCATTGATAAGCTGGAATTTCTCTTTTGAATCTTTACCCTGGTATAAATCCGGGTGAAAGGCTTTTGCTTTTGACCGGTAAGCAAGCCTTATAGCCTCCGGGGAGGATGTTTGAGCAACTCCTAATATTTGGTAATAGTTTTTCACCGCATCGGAAAAATTTAAACTACTAATATACAAAAAATTATACCCAAACTCAACCTTTGCTATCTTGTATATTTTTGCCTCCGGATTCCAGGCCTATCGACTTATCCTGAAAATTCACATTTAACTCGGACGGAAGCTGGAAAATCTTGAGGTCAAAAAACGAAACAACAGAAAGTATATGATCGAAGATATCAGCCTGTATTCTTTCAAATTCGACCCATTTTACTGTTTTGGCGAAACAGTAAACTTCCATGGGCAAACCCCTTTCATTTGGTTGTAATTGCCTTACCATATATATAAGATCTTGTCTGACAAGAGGATGGTTCGAAAGATAATTGGTAATATATGCCCTGAAAGTACCAAGGTTTGTCATGCGCCTACCATTAATAAGGTTTGAATCATCAATGTTGTGCTTTTTGTTATATTCATCTATTTCCTTCTTACGCTTTTTAATATAATCTTTCAGGTAATGAACTTTTTCAAACCTGGCAAGCATCTCATCATCACAAAAGCGAATACTTTTAACATCAATATAAACTGATCTCATTATCCTTCTTCCTCCTGCCCTAATCATTCCGCGCCAGTTCTTAAACCCTTCTGAAATTAAGGCATAGGTGGGAATAACTGAAATTGTACGATCCCAGTTCTGAACCAGGACCGTGTGAAGTGTAATATCCACCACTGTGCCATCTGCCCCATACTTAGGCATTTCAATCCAGTCATTTATCTGTACAAGATCATTGGCTGTTATCTGCACACCACCAACAAAGCCCAGTATTGTATCACGGAAAACCAGTATCAAAATAGCTGTCATAGCCCCTAATCCGGTAAGCAAGTAAACCGGCGACTTACCGAGCAGAAATGATAATATTAATATAGCAGCAATAATCCCTGTAATTATTTTGAATATTTGAACATATCCTTTTACAGGCCGTGACTTTGAAATTTCAAAAGTATCATATATATCTGATAACGCATCTATAAATGCATATAAAACCAACCAGCCAATAATCACCAGGTAAATATGTGTTATCAAATAGGTAAGCTCGGCCAGTTTATCATATTCGGAAAGTATTACGGGCCCAACGGTGTAAATAATTATTGCGGGAGCCAGGTGTGAAAGCCGTCTGAAAACCTTGTTTTTCCCCATAAACTCTATCCATTGGCTTTTGCTTCTTGAAGCTATCTTCCAAAAAACAACCAGGATAAGGTTTTTTGCTATCCAGTTCGCAAGGAAAGAAAGGAAGGCTAAGATAATTATGGTAATCAAAGCCTTGGTATAATAAACATAATCCCCGGTTAATCCGATACTTTCCAAAACACCGGTTAGCCATTGATCAAGTGATAGAAATAAAGATAATTCAAGCATGAAGAAAAGTTTTATTGTTTATGAATAATAGTTAACCTTCACAAAGACCGGCTACATATGGCAAACATACAAAAAATCTCTCATTAATAATCACTTGATATCAAAATAGGTGCTCCATAATACAATTGCTTTTAAAAATATTTACACCCTTCTTCTCATAATTATTAAAAGATGCATTTGATACCTGAACTTTCAACTGAAATAAATTCTATAAAAAACTTGTACAATATAAAAAAAATATCGTTCTTTGCACTCCGATTAAGAAAAATGAATTGTTAAGCGAAAAAAAATATTAGATACATGGCACGAGTTTGTGAAATTACAGGGAAAAAGCCAATTGTGGGTCATCGTGTTTCTCACTCCAACATTAAAACTAAAAGAAGATTCCTGCCCAACTTGCAGGAAAAAAAGTTTTATATTCCTGAGGAAGATCGTTGGATAACCTTAAAGGTTTCAGCGAAAGCTATTCGCATGATAAACAAAAAAGGGATATCAGCTTGTTTGAAAGAAGCACGTGAAAAAGGTTTTATAAAATAGTTAAATTATTATTTTAAGGTTATAAGTAAACGCTACCTGAAGACGGGTAGCGTTTTTTGTATATTTTTGTCTTATAAACAATACATTTGAACCAGCCAAATGTTATATTATAATTAACTATTTGTTTTATACTCAATATAGCTGTAATTTAATCAGCTTGGATCTGTTTGACAGTAAAAAGTGCGAAAGCTTTACCTGCTTATATTTCTTTTACTATACCTGCCAAATGCCGCATATGCGAATTTTAACTCATTTGCATGGGCTTAATTTATTAAAACCCGGATAAAAGGACGATTTCGCAGAGATAACTGACAAACTACCCTAAATAATACAATAATTTTTATAACCTTTAGTTATAAAATACATACATAACATTATAAAGGGTTTTTACCGGTTAACTTAGCTAATCTTTTATTTTGTTTTTTGAAATTATAAGCAATTAAGCATGTTGCAGCAAAGAAACCATTAATAGCTCTTAGCAGGTCAAATTAATTATTTCTTAATATATTTAGCTGCAATATATTTACCAAAAGTTCAGTATTATTTAACCGGGTATTTTTATCATATTAGAATAAGCAAATATTAATAATTTTGCAGTGTGAAGGTTTACTTTAATACATTAATTGTCATAACTGCCTTTCTTTTTGGCTTAAACTGCAATGCTAATGCAGACCTTGCATTACTGCAAGGTTATGTTTATGACGAGTTTAACAATCCTCTGAAAAAAGCTACTATCTCAGTTCAAAATTCTACTATTGGAACAATTACTGACGAAAACGGTTATTACGAACTTTTACTTGAACCTAATAAAGACTATACCATTGTTTATTCTCACCTGGGGTATTCCAGTAAAGAAGTAAATGTATCCTTAATTGCAAATCAGCGCAAGCAAAAAGACATAACCCTTGAATCAGCTATAACTCATCTTCCTGACGTTGAAATTACCGATCGTCAAGTACTTACTTCGCACATCACACGTATTGACCCAAAGCATATAGAGTCGTTGCCCGGTCCTGCCTCCGGAGTTGAAGCTCTCCTGAAGACATTCCCCGGTGTTTCATCTGTCAGTGAGTTAACAACACAATACTCGGTAAGAGGCGGCAACTTTGATGAAAACCTTGTATATGTCAATGGAATTGAAGTTTACCGCCCATTTCTGATCAGGTCAGGACAACAAGAAGGATTAAGTTTTGTAAACTCAGACCTGATATCTTCCATCAATTTCTCAGCGGGTGGCTTCGATGCTCAATTTGGAGATAAAATGGCATCGGTGCTTGACATTAAATACAAGACACCACAGGAATTTGGAGGTTCTTTTTCCATGAGCCTGCTCGGAGGCTCTGCTCATGTTGAAGGCAGAGCTTTCGACAGTGAAAAACTCGGATTTCTAATCGGAGTTAGGCATAAAACAAACCAATATCTGCTTGGCACCCTCGATGTTGAAGGTGATTACAAACCAACTTTTACCGACGTTCAGGCTTTATTGACATACAGGATGAACAACAACTGGAGCCTCGATTTCCTGGGTAATTATTCTCACAACAACTACTTTTTTGAACCGGAAGTGCAAAATACCAGGTTTGGCTACTTTGATGACCCCAGGCAATTAACTATTTATTTCGACGGGCAGGAAGTCGACCGTTTCACCACAGCAATGGGAGCTTTATCACTTAACTACAATTACAATAATGAGCTTAAGCTTCAACTTATAGGTTCTGCTTTTCAAACTGATGAAAGGGAAACCTTCGACATTCTGGGTCAGTACTGGATGTATCAGCTCGGAACTGATTTTGGTGAAGATGATTTTGGCGAACCCATTGGAAGGCCGCTGGCCGCAGGAGCTTTTCTTAATCATGCCCGAAACTATTTGAATGCGATAGTGTGGAACATCGAACACAAAGGAGTATGGGAATTAGATAATAATCTGCTCAGATGGGGAGTAAAATACCAGCACGAAGACATATACGACAGACTGAGGGAGTGGTCTTTGATTGATTCAGCAGGCTATTCAATCCCCGCACACCCGGAGAATGAAATAATATTAGATGATTTTGTCAGTACCAATATCAACTTAACTTCCAACAGGATAAGCGGATATATTCAAAACAACTGGGAGTTTGACACGCAGTACGGACAATATGTTCTTATTGGAGGAGTAAGGGGTAATTATTGGGATTACAACAATGAATTCCTGTTAAGTCCAAGGGCGACTCTTTTGTTTAAACCAGACAATAGACCAAACCTGGTTTTTCGGGCATCCGCAGGACTTTACCACCAGCCACCGTTCTACAGGGAACTGCGCGACCATGAAGGAAACCTGAACCGGGATATTAAAGCCCAGGAATCTATACATTTTGTCCTGGGAAGCGAACTTGACTTTGTAGCCTGGAGTAGACCGTTTAAGTTTACCAGTGAGGTATACTACAAACATTTTAACAACCTGATCCCTTACGAACTTGACAATGTAAGGATACGGTATTACGCACAAAATAATGCTAAAGGCTATGCTACCGGACTGGACCTTAAAATTCACGGAGAGTTTGTGCCGGGAATTGATTCATGGGCAAGCATCTCGTTGATGAAAACCGAAGAAAAGCTGGTTGAACAGTTTAATGCTAATGATAATAATCAGATACCAACAGATTATTACCCCAGGCCAACCGATCAAAGGATAAACTTCAGCCTTTATTTTCAGGATTTTTTGCCACGCAACCCTTCATATAAAGTACATATCGGCATGTTTTACGGCACCGGTTTGCCCTTCAGCCCACCCAATTTTGAACGCCATAAAGGAGTTTTCCGTATGCCACCCTATCGCAGAGTCGACATAGGTTTTTCAAAACAATTGATAAGTCAAAAAACAGATTTCTCCGGAAACAACCCATTACGATATATTGAGTCGATGTGGATCACCGCAGAAGTCTTTAACCTTTTGCAGATAAACAATACAATATCTTATATGTGGATCAAGGATGTCCAAAACAGGCAGTATGCAGTACCCAACTACCTCACCCGCCGGCTAGTAAACGTTAAGCTTAGGGTTGATTTCTGATAAATGATCTTCAAATCCCTAAACACATAATATACTGCATCATAAAAAAGCCCTAAAAATTTCAGGGCTTTTTTATGCTTACTGACCCTACTGCTTCACAAGCTTGCGCACAACTCTTTCGCCGTTTTCAGATTCAATGATAATGAAGTAAATACCTGCCGGCATGTCTGAAGTACCAATTGTTGTATCACCCGATACAACCAGGTCAATAAGCTTAACACCAACCACATTGGTAACAGCAATCCTATTAACATTTATAGCTTCGGAAACAATAATTTCATTCCTGAACGGGTTAGGATATAATCTTACATTTTGCAGCCCGGTTTCAGCAACAACAACAGTTTGCTCAAATTCAACAGTAACTGCAATGTCTTCCTGTAGATCAACGTATGTAAAAACATCTCCCGTTTCCGACTGCACATCACCCCCAACCTTCCATTGCTTCACTTTATAACCCGTAGCAGGTGATGCAGTAAAGACAATTTCTGCTCCTTTTTCAACCAAATCTCCCGAACTGATAGTTTCACCATTAACCGAAGCAGAAATGGTTCCATTTCCTCCGTACACACTAAATGCCACGCTATAAGATGAAATCAACACCCATTTGTCACCTATAATCACATCACCATCCATAAGAGAAAATGCCATATTATGAACCGGATAACCATTATCCCATGAAGGAGAGCCTTTTTCTATCCAGAAATACTTATATTCATAATCGGCAGTTGGAACATTTTCAAGGGTAATTGTATAAACACCCTCTCCGGCATCTGTCATAATAAAATCACTGTTATCTCCGGGTCTTGCCCACCTTTCATAGTTGCCTATACCGCGATCTTCATCGGTGGCATGGCCTCCCGACAAATACAACTCGTGCTCTGCGGAATCAAAAAAGTCTAAATCTGAAATGTCGAGATTAAAAGTTACATTTTTATGAAATATATAGTTGAAATGCGCCCACAATTCCAATTCATTGCCAAACTCATTTATAAAAGTAGTAGTTAAGGTGTTTAATCCTGCCTTCCAGTTAAATTCATCCGTTTGAGGATCCCAGGCCCAAATTAACTCTACAGGATGCCACACCATCACACCCATTTGAGTTTCTTCAAAATATACCGGGAAAGTAGCAGAAAGATCCATATTGTCATCAATAATTTCTATATATACATAATGAAATAGATCACCATAATTAACATCACCTAAAAAGTATTCATTATCTACAGGATATATTATTTGAATACCAAGCTCCACAGTACTAAATGTCAAAGCTCCCGGTTCCGGAAATGTTTCATCACCTACACCATGCAGTGCAAAAGCCAGATCATGACCTTGAGCCGAAAAAGCATCCTCACCCGGCCCCCAGTCAGTTTGACCTGTACCGAAGCCATCACCCGGGTTTCTCCAATGCCATAAAGCACCATTTGAGGTTGTCGACTCATTGAAAAACCATTGCTTACCGATATCAAAATCCATAACCGCCACAATGCTAATCCAGTAAGTCCCGTTGTTTAGAATAACTTCACTTGGTAAATCAGCAGTTGCTAAACCACTTTTCAGTTCAGTATCGCAAGGGACTGATAAAAACTCACTTATCAGATCACCCGGTATACCGGAATTATCTTCATAAAAACGTATATTTATATACTCAAGAGGGCCTCCTCCTGTGCTATAAGTCCCAACAAAGCTTATAGATAAAATTTCCATTGGGCCATCCGTAACAACGAAATCATCAGCTGCTTCAGAATTATATTCTTCATACCCCGCTCCAAGATCTTGTGAGGACCAACCATACTCAATATAATCTAGTTGATCCCAGAATAACGTGCCTTTTGAAGAAACAATATTATACACGTCAATATCAGATACTTTAGAACCTTTAACCGGCTGTGGTTGCTGACCGATTAAGGCAACAGCAAACACAACTAATGCCAGAATTGTAAAAACCGATTTTTTCATGGTAATGAGGTTTTAGTTATTAAATAGGATTATAAAAAGTTGCCGGGTTTTATAAATCCTAAAACCAACACCCGGTAACCTCACTCAAGTAGGACACAAATACATAATTTAACGATATTGACAATCGCAGTATAAAATTAATAATTTTTGTTAATATCTTGTT
>SLSZ01000196.1 GCA_007130125.1 Bacteroidales bacterium | reverse complement strand
GAAAAAACATTTTTCGAAAAGACTAGTGTAGAATTTGAAAAACTGACAAAAGAAGAGATCTTGTTTTATCTTGAAAATTTTAAGCCGTTTGATAAAGCCGGCGGCTATGGTATACAGGAGTGGATTGGTTTAATAGCCATAAAACGTATTGAAGGCTCCTATCATAATGTTGTTGGTTTACCAGTGGCCAGGCTGTATAAGGAAATGAAGGACTTTGTTGAATGACGGATGTTTAATATATATAAAGATAAGAAAGATGGCTGTAATTGTGGCTTGCCATCTTTTATTATTTATTTTTGTTGAAATATGAATATTGTTGTTAATACTCAATTATTGATCAAGGATAAGCTTGATGGTATAGGGTGGTTTACATATGAAACACTGAAAAGGATAACAAGAAACCATCCTGAACATACTTTCTATTTTGTTTTTGACCGGCCTAATCATGAAGATTTTGTTTTTTCAAAAAATGTTAAACCTATAGTATTATATCCTCACTCCAGGCATCCTTTTCTTTGGTTTATTCGTTATGAATTATTATTGCCTTTTATTTTAAGAAAGTATAAGGCTGATGTTTTTTTGTCGCCTGACGGATGGATGACACTAAACACAAAAGTGCCGGGGATACAGGTAATACATGATTTGAATTTTGAACATTATCCTCAGGACTTACCTTATTGGACTCAGAAGTATTACAAAACTTTTTTCCCTAAATATGCTCGTAAGGCTACCCGCATAGCAACTGTCAGTCAATATTCAAAGAATGATATTATTCAGAAATATGGGATTTTACCTGAAAAAATCGATGTAACACAAAACGGTTGTAATAATGTGTTTAAACCTTTGGCTGATGAACAAAAAATAGAGGTTCGTGAAAAATATTCAGCAGGTGCACCATATTTTCTTTACGTAGGCGCCTTGATACCGAGAAAAAATGTGGCACGGCTGTTCAGGGCATTTGATATGTTTAAAAAGCAGGATAAAAACAATACCAAACTTTTGCTGGCCGGCCAAAAAATGTGGTTGTCAAATAATGTTGATAAAGACTTCCAAAATCTGCAATGCAAGGATGATATCATTTTTCTTGGCAGAAAAAAAGTTAAGGAACTCACAAAACTTTATTCTTCATCAATAGCTTTAACATACGTTTCGTATTTTGAAGGGTTTGGGATTCCTGTTTTAGAGGCTTTTAATGCTGAAACAGCAGTTATTACCTCCAATTGTACGTCAATGCCTGAAGTAGCAGGTGATGCTGCTTTACTTATTGATCCTTTTTCTGTTGAATCAATTGCTGATGCAATGATAAAAGTTAGCAATGACAAAACATTGCGACAGAAGCTCATCAACAAAGGCAAAGAACGCAGAAAGCATTTTTCGTGGGATTTAACCGCAGAAAGGTTGTGGAGTTGTGTGGAGAAGGTGTTGAAGAAAAATGGGTGATAGCAAAAAGCCAGGCACTCTTAGAATTAAATACCTCAAAGTACTAAGCTTTTTGCTTAAATTATTTCTTACCTCCTTGCACCCATAAATATCAAAACAAAATAAAGTAGAGTTGCCAATGATGCTAAAGCTGATACAACATATGTGCGTGCTGCCCACTTCAGGGCATTCTGTGCTTTTCTGTGCTCCTGGCCGGACGTGATTCCGGTATTATCAAGCCATGCCAAAGCCCGCTTTGTGGCATCGTATTCAACTGGTAATGTAATGAAGCTAAACAATGTTGTTGCTGCAAACATCACTATCCCGGCTAGCAGGATTCCCGGGAACTGATTTATTGTCAAGATACCAATAAGTAGTATCCATTGCATGTACTTTGAACTTATGCTGACTACCGGTACCAGTGCTGAACGCATTTTCAGAAAGGCGTAAGCCTGAGCATGCTGCACTGCATGACCGCATTCATGCGCTGCCACTGCAGCCGCTGCTATACTGCGTCCGCTATAAACCCCAGGGCTCAGGTTTACAGTTTTATTTAAAGGATTATAATGGTCAGAAAGCTTACCGGGGGTTGATATTACCCTCACATCATCAATCCCATTCTCATAAAGCATCTTTTCAGCAATTTCCTTGCCGCTAAGTCCTGACCTTAAGGGAATACGGCTGTATTGGTTGAATTTTGACTTAAGGCGGTTGCTAACTATCATGCCCAAAATCATGAAGAAGCCTATTATTATAAATATTTCCATTCCTATCATCATGGTGCTATATTATTAAAATGTTTGTTATCCAGTTGTTCTAATTGCTTAGCAAGACTAAGCTCTTTTTTATTCGTGCAAAAGTAGTCAAAAAACGGGCCAATAATTGCCAAACTGCCACTTTGACCGCTGTTAAAAATAGTTAATCTTCAAGCTATTCCAAGTTTGTGACCATAAAACAAACAAGATTAAGTTTAAAATGTTTAGGATGGTTTTCATGTATTTGGTGATCTCGGATATAAGAGGTATTATTTAATTTTGTTTTAAATTAAAGCTCATTGAGTTATATTATTTAAAAATTGACATTAAACAAAAAGTTAAAATATATGTCTTCCTTTCTCAAATCATAGGATAATCGACCACCTAGGGTGAACGGATAAAGAAAACGGAAAATATGCATATCGGAGTATAGGCTAAAGCCTGCAACATTAAAATAATCAGATGGTTCGTCGTTATTTTTTCCGACAGCATAATCGTAAAACATGCTGCTCCAGACTCTTTTAATGTAAAACAGTGGAGGTATGCTCAGGTCAGGGTAAAATAGCGGTAAAGCATAATTTGCCTGGTATGATTGCAGCTGTTGGTGGTATTGTCCGGTTATCCCGCTTGGATAATTAATTAAATTCGGGAAAGAATAGTTTATGGTGTTTTCAGTAGGCACCCCTTTTGTTCTTTCCTGGTAGGAAGCCGACAACCTTATACTGTGATGTTTAAAAATACCAGGTAAATACTGGATAGCTCTTGCCGAAAATACTGATCCCATATCACCGTTTTTAAAAGGTGTGTTTCTGTAATTTATGTCAAAGAATTGTCCCAACCGGGGCATAATATCTCTGGCCGTTGTCCGTCTGTACCATGATGAAGTTAACCTGTATTCCATGCGTCGTATTTTGTTATCCCTCAAAAAGTCAGGTGAATCACTATCCATCTTAACGTTCATCCATACTTTTCTTATTGAAGGCTCAACTCTGAATTGAAAGGCATAACGGTTGAAGGATAGAGGAACACGAATGCCGGCTCCAACAATTGTTTCTTGCCAGGGAAAGCTTTTAACAACGTCATCTTGTGTGTAATATCCTTTTCTTGCGCCTGTCTCGGCAACAAAGTCAATAACGGGGTAAAAGCCCTTGTAGCTGTATTGTATCTTCCATTTTCCGGCTTCATCATTAAGATCATAAACATACCCAAGCGTAGCAAAAGAAGTGCTTAGCATATTCTGGAACATAACCGATGCACCGGGATTTATTCGGTAATTCGATGCATCAACATATGCCAATCCCCAGCTGTGAGGATTAAACAGATTAGGAAACCTGTAATATGGTTCAATCGGATGGTCTTTTTGTTTTACATTATTAGGATTTACAACACTGTTTTCCTGCTGTGCAAGCTTTTTGTAAAACCCAACTGAATGGTCTTCTGCTTCATAAATTGGTGTTTTGTCAAGCGTATCAATATTAATCACTGAAGTCTGATAGCCCTCACTGTTATAATCAGACCATGCTATATAATCTTGCTCCGGACAAACAGCCGGTTGATAAGCTCCAAATTCAGATGAAACAACCATGTAAACATCGTTTTTCGTTCTATCATAGATGTACAAGTTGTCAATACCGGTAAATGCCCCGCTGAATATAATGTTGTCATCATAGTAAACGGGATTGGTGATCTCGGTATACCCTGCATGCCATAAGTCTTTTGTTTTGTTTGTTGAGATATCAATTTCCACAAGTCTTTTTCCCTGATCATTCTGTGCAATTAATGCAATTTTTTTACCTGAACTGTGCCATGCAGGTGTCAGGATAAAATCATTTTCATTTAAAGAAAAACTATTTATCTCTTCTCCGGAGTTTATGTCCAGGATTACCAGGAAAGACTTATAATCCTCGGTAGTTTTTACTGCTGCGATTTTCGTCCCGCCAGGCGATATTGCCGGTGCAAACAAACGTGTTTTGTTTGTTATACGCTGCTTTTTTTCTGCTGCAATGTTATACGTATGAATAACCGACCAGTTGCGATGCTCCCAGCGCCAGTCTTGCTGATATTCAGCCCATGCTATAATACCGGAGGAATAAGAAAAACTGTTAGGCAAATACCACCCGGGAGTAAATAGCACCTTTTCACTGCCATCTGTTTTAAGCTCTATAATTCTCGGAATATCATCAAGGCTGGTTTTTAATGCAATAAGTGTTTCTTCATCAACAAAATGAATATGGTTGTAACTGGTATAATGTTTTTGCTTTTTGTTGATTATGTTTTTTGGAGTATAGTTGGTTTTTTCATGTTGTTCGCTCCACGCACTATCGAGGTAATTGAAAGTGTTGTGATATAATTGAGTTTTGTTAAACCCTGTATTATTTTTGATGCCTTTTGAAAAAGGGATTATAGAATATGGTCTTTTGGCGACATTATCAAGTACTCCTGCCCAGACATTTGTGCCATATTTCGCCCTCGTAGCTGCTACTATTTGATATCCCAGCTCATAATGGTTAGGCACATGGTCTTTGTACGAGCCAAAAACGGCTTTATCAAAGCTATAAAGTTCTTTTTCCATTAATTGAGCTCTTAATCCTTTTTCAAACGCCGGCGACCTCCCTCTGCCGCCGTTAGTTAGTGCTGTTTCAATTGCAACGGCATCACCTTCCAGGAACCATAAAGGAACATATAAGCCTAAAACTGCGCCTACAGCTTGTTCACCAAATAAAAAATAAAGCAGACGGGTCATGCCCTGATTAAGTTTGTCTATTTGAACTACATGCCTGAACTCGTGTACTGCAAGCCTTTCAAGCCAGTCATGAACATCATTTGTTTGCGGAGGGTTTGAATACATTTCTATGCGACGTGGTGCCCACGATACAAAGCCGTTTGAAACTACAGTTTGATTGTGTAATATCACAGAAACCCTAACAGGCGAATACTCTAAAGATTCTGAACCATAATGGTAAACATGCTCAAGTACATCAGCAACGTATGATGCCTGCTCATCAAAACCGGAAGGAAAAATAACCTGGAAATTGTCAGTGTTTATCTGCTTCCATTCAATGCTGTGGGGATCCTGACCGGCTGAATAAAACTGACAATAAGATAAATGAAAAATAAATAATAGAAAAACCGTTAAAAAGGTTTTTACAAACTTTACAACTGGCATATTAAAAAGAATAGATGGTAAAACAAAAATATAACGAATTTAGCATATATTTTGAGTTTTTTGAAAGCAAATAACGAATATTGCAATTAACCAATTTTCTGGTTAGGGTTATAAAACTTACCCTGAATAAAAAAACCAACACGAATTCTAAGTTATGTAATTTAAAAATATCGGTTTTTTTCTATAATTGTTATTATTCGAAACAAATTGTTGTTATATTTGCTCCAAAACAAACAAAATAGCTATTAACTTATATAGCTTTTATATAAGTTTGTTTTGAAGTCAGGTCAAATTGTTTTCAGATTAAAATAGTTCTCTGAAAGAAAATTAACCGGGATAAATTAATAAATTTGTTTAAACCCAAAATTTTACTGTTTTGAAAAGATTATTACTCACAGCAGGCTTATTATCATTTTTTTTTGTCGCAGTATCTCAACCAAGAATTCTTACAAGACATGAGATAACCGTTGGCGGGGGATTGTCTTACAGGCATGGAATTGCTGAGGAGTTTATGGCTCCCGGTATAAACGTTGAGGGGTATTATCATTTTGTTGATGAATTTCGTGCAGGGCTTGATATTACTTACTATTTGGTGGATTTTGGCTTTTCTTCACCGGCCTTTGAAATTAATGTTAATACAGGAACTCTCTTGTTTGAAGAGGATTTATGGTTAATATACGGACTTGCAGGATTTCAGTTTATTTGGATTGATTACGATTGGGGGGAGCCGTTTGGTAATGAAAAACACTATGGCGTGGGGTTCAGCCTTGGTGGTAGTGTTGAGTATGATTTGAATTACATCAGGATATTTGCTGAACCTAAAATGACATTATATAACCTTGATAGCTTTCGCAGCACGCCAAGTATTTCAATTGGAGTAAGGTATACTTTATAGATACCGACTTTTTTCTTACCTTTATTTTATTATTTTACAAACGGTTTTTGTTTGAATTGAACATCTTTTACATGTTCTCCGTTTTAATTTCCGGTCTTGTTTTATTTTAATATCTGATTATGAATAAATCGGGCTTTATACCGGTAAATAATATTTCCCTCTTACTGATATTGTTATTTTTGTCAGCCTATAATGCATTCGGTCAGTATAGTGTAGAAGGTCGTGTTATAGACTCCGATACCGGAGAGCCTTTGCCTTTTGTCAATATAATTATTGAAGGCACCCGTCACGGAACACTTACAAACGTTGATGGGCTGTTTGAAATAAGATATAATGAACCAATAGAAAAGTTGAGGTTGTCTTTTGTAGGGTATGAGTCAAAGCAATATTCTGTAGGCCATATAAGAAAAAAACTGCTAATTGAACTTGAGCAAAAGCCTATTCAGCTTCATGAGGTTGTGATATATCCCGGTGAAAACCCTGCTCACAGGATAATTAACAACGTTATTGAACACCGGGGTGTAAATGATCCTGAAAGTTTAAGATCGTTCAGATATAATTTTTACAGTAAATTTTTGGTTACAGCCGAAATTGAAGATGAACCTCAGGAAATAGTTGAAAGAGCTAAACCCCAAATACCACCCGGGTTGTCTAAGCATATGCCCGATGATGTTGAGCTGCCACCTTTGGAAGACATGTCTGTTAAAGATATTGATGATGAGGTGCCTTTTGATGATCTCGGTGACGAGGTGCCTTTTGATGATCTCGACGATGATGTTCAAACAAGGGAAAGAATGCGCCAACACCTGGAGGATCATCACCTGTTTATAACTGAGACTTATAGTGAAAGAAAATATTTGTACCCAAACCTCGATAATGAAAATGTAATAGCCTCAAGAGTTGCAGGCTTTAAAAGCCCTGTTTTTGTTATGCTGACTTCACAGCTTCAGTCTTTTTCTTTTTATGATGATTATATTGAAATTCTGAATGCTAAATATCTCAGCCCTATTGCGCCCAATAGTACAAGCAGGTATTTTTTCAATCTTGAAGATACTCTTTATTCGGGAAATGATTCAACTTTTGTAATTTCTTACCGACCGGGCAGAGGAAGAAATTTTGAAGGGCTGAAAGGGGTTTTGTATATCAATACATATAACTGGGCAGTACAAAATGTAATAGCTGAGCCTGCTTCTGAAGAAGAAGGGGTGTATTTATGTATCAGGCAAAAATATGAGTTGATTGACAGTTTGCAATGGTTTCCCGTTGAGCAGCATACAACAGTCGAAATAGATATACTACCCAAAGAAACCCTTATTGGGGAAGGCAGGATTTATATAGAGAACATAGAGCTGAATCCTGAGTTGAGAAGGCGCGATTTCAGTGCTTTTGATTATTACTGGGACGAGAAGGTTTCTTCTTATGGTGAGGATTTTTGGGAAAAGCACCGCCGTGGTATACTTTCCGGACGTGAGTTGAATACCTACCAATTTATTGATAGTTTAGGTCACGAGCATGAGTTTGACAGGCTTGCAGAAGGTATGGTAACTTTATTTGACGGGAGGGTACCCTGGTGGATTTTTGATATTGACCTTGCAAGGGTATTGAATTATAACCGCTATGAAGGGCTCAGGCTTGGAGTGCCATTAAGAACTAATCATAAGCTTTTTAACCGGGTTACTCTTAAAGGGTATGGTGCATACGGGTTCAAAGATAAAGAATTCAAGTATGGGTTTGGAAGTGAGGTGATGCTGCATCGTAAATCGGATCTGCGTATCGGCTTTGATCATTCCAATGATGTTGCCGCAAGAGGTATTACCGGGTTCTATCACCCATTCAACTCTTTGTTAAACCTCCAGGCAAACCTTTATAGTACTTTGCCTGTAAGGAAAATGGATGAAAGTGTTAAGAATACTGCCTGGATAGGAATGAGGACATTTCGTAACAACCTTAGCCTGAAGCTTGGTTTTACTGATGAGAGGCTTACCTTAACTGATGAATACAGGTTTGCGGAGGCAGGTCTGCAGGATGATGAAAGAAATATTTACAGATTTACGGAAACCAGCCTGCAACTGAGGTTTGCTCTGGGTGAAGTTTACATCTTCACACCTGCCAGGATAGTGCCGTTTTTCTCTCGAAATATTCGACCGATTGTATATCTCAACATTGCTAAAGGTTGGGATAACATTCTTAGTGGAGAATTTGACTACTGGAAAGCTGAGATGCTTTTTCAATATCACTACAATATCCGTATGCTAGGAATGCAGAGATGGTCTTTGCAAGCCGGTATAATTGACAGATCAGTGCCTTGGCAAAAACTTTTTTCTGCACCTGGTATGAGCCCGATACCATTGTCAGTGGGGGAGTCTTTTATTACTATGGAGGGACAGTCGATGGTAAGCGACCAATATGCAGCCCTGTTCTTCTGGCATAATTTTGGAAGCTTGCTGTTTAGAAAAGGACGGGTGTCGCCTGAGTTTACCGTTTTTGCCAAAGGGATATACGGAAACATTAGAAACCCGGGATATCACTTAAATGCTGATTTTAATACTCCATCAAGAGGTTACTACGAAACAGGCCTTACTATTGGTAAAATTCCATTTCTGACAGAAAACAGCAATATTAATATTAGTATTGCCTATAACTTTGGTTACTATTCCCAGCCGGATTTTATTGACAATCTTGGTTTAGGATTATCTTATGTGTTTATGTTTGAATGAAAAATTTGAAATGCCGGCTTTTGTGGCATAAACCCTTATGTCATAAACCTATGGCCTAAACCCTTAGGGTTCTGGGGAACCCTAAGGGTTTTCTAATGCCGGCTTTCCTTTCCCGCATTCTGCAGTGCCTAATATAAGGCTTAAGGCAAGCCGTGCTAGCGGCGAAAATATGGTAGAAAAACTTTGTCTCGTCCTAAAATAGCTTTATACTTTATTAAATATTTTGTAAGGGTATTTTAGGATGAGACACTGTGGTCAAAGAAAACTCAGCCGTAATGGGTGCTATGGTAGTTGCGGTATGTTCGCTTGAGTCCAATGCCAAGCTTTACAGCATACGCGGGATTTGTGATGAATGATGATGCAGAATCGGGCTGGGCCTGGCAAGATCTATAACATAGCTAAATCGAGCCTCAAAGGTAAGCAGTTGCTCATCAACGATAAAACTCCAGTTGTAAATGCCTACCAACACAAAAACGTCATTTTGTACAGCCTGTACATTCAAGGTTTTGTCATGCAGCCTGATACTAAGCTCATCACGGCTGGCCAGCTTTTCAAAATACCCCCGCAATTTGTCTGGCGTATTCAGTAGCTTGTTTGAAAATGTTGGGATCAACACGGCGTTACTGTCGTATAAAGCAAGCAGGCTTTCAACGTCGCCATTATTGACGGCTTGCATCCATTGTTCAAGAACTTTTTTTGGTGTTTTCATAATTATTTACTTTACAAATATACTCTTTTAATCCCTGTTGAAATTTCAGTTCTTTTTATTAGTAGCACCTCAAAAAAGAGTCATTTTTACCCTGGTCAGGAATCACATTTCTTGAATATATTCAGTCCACGGTTATAAATTTGCATTCCTGATAATTTTTCAATAGGTACAGGCTCATGATTACCTGTAAATAAAAAGCCTTTATGCCTGATTTTTTCGGCAATCCTGTTATAAACCTCAATTGCTATTTCAGTAGCAAAATACATTCCAACAAGGTTTTTACAAAAAATAAGATCAAATTGCTCATCGGGGAGTTCCTCGCGTATATCCTGGCGGAGGAAAGTGACTGTGTTTTTCATGTTGTCGTGCAGACAATATTCGCCATTTGTTTTATTAAACGAACTTTGCAGCCATTTTGCCGGGACATTCTTCACATTGCCTGCTGGATAGCATGCCTTGGCTGCACGCTGCAAAAGGTCTGTGTTGGCATCAGTAGCTATAAGCTGAAAATCCAATGATGGGAATGAATTTTTAAGTATTTGATGGTATAAAATAGCCAGGCTGTATGGTTCTTCGCCTGAAGCGCAGCCTACCGACCAGCAGCGCAGCGGGCGGTTTTCACCAACGGCCCTGGCAGCCAGCTCGGGCAGCAGACTATCACCCAGCAATTCCCACGACTTATGATCCCTGAAAAAGCGGGAGATGCTGATGTGCATCATTCCATCAAGTATTGTCCACTCACCGGGATTTTTCGAAAGGTATTCCTTGTAACTGCCGAAACCGCTTAGCTGTAAAAATGCTATACGGGCATTGATCCGTTTACAAACCTGCCGTTTCACCCTGCGGTAGCCTTCCCAGCGAAGCCCTAACTGAGGTAAAGCCCATTTGAGGAATTCGGTGCATTGGTTTTTGTTGTTCTTCATTTCAGATAATTGTCAGGCTGTTTCAGATGTCCTGAGAGTCATCAGGTTTCAGGCTTTTGTTATACTGCATCATAGCCTGCAGGCTCATACCCATACTTGAAAAGCCACCATCATGATAAAGGTTTTGCATGGTAACTTTTTTGGTGAAATCAGAAAACATAACCACACAATACTCGGCACAATCATCAGCATCTGCATTTCCCAAAGGAGACATTCGTTCGGAAAAATCAATCAAGCCGTCAACACCTTTTACACCACTGCCGGCAGTTGTATAGGTGGGTGATTGGCTTATAGTGTTTACACGCACTTTTTTATCACGACCGAAGATGTATCCGAAACTCCTTGCAATAGACTCAAGCAGTGCTTTTGCATCAGCCATATCATTATAACCGCTTAAGGTTCGCTGAGCGGCAATATAGGAAAGTGCTAAAATTGAACCCCACTTATTTACAGCATCCATTTTGTATGCTGTCTGGATAAGCTTATGAAAAGATATTGCTGATATATCAAGCGTTTTGGTAAAATAGTTATAATCAAGATCTGGATATTCTCGTTTTTTTCTTACATTTAATGACATTCCTATAGAATGTAAAAGAAAATCTAATTTACCTCCAAGAACTTCCATAGATGTTTTTAATACATTCTCTATGTCTTTAACGTTTGTGGCATCAGCGGGAATTATTTCAGAGTTGGTTTGTTTTGCTAAATCCTGCAAATCGCCCATTCGGCATGCTACCGGGGTGTTGCTAAGTGTAAATATAGCTCCTTCACGATGTGCTGCCTCTGCCACCTTCCAGGCAATCGATTTATCATTAAGAGCACCGAAAATAATACCACGCTTGCCTTTTAAAAGATTATATGTCATTTTAATAAAATTGGTTTTTATGAACCTCAAAATTAGTAAAAATTCAAGAAGGATTATATGCCTTAATAGCAGGCAATGAAGTTTGGACTAGATATAGTGGGCTCAAGATTTACTATATTATTAAACTAATTAACGAATCGCTAGTAAAATTGTTTATTTATTGTTAAGATAAATGTTAAGTTTTTTAGTAAAACTTGTAACATTATTCTTAACCATCCGTCTTACATAATATTTTCATAGTACATTAGCTTATATAAATTAATAAAATAAAACAACATTCTTTCTCATGAAAACTACCATTAAAAGT
>SLSZ01000214.1 GCA_007130125.1 Bacteroidales bacterium | reverse complement strand
TTTTTTAAAATCAGGTGCTTCAAAATGCTCATCTTTTATTTCCGGCCTGGAAGTTCGGCTCCAGTCGTCTCCTCTGCTTAATATTTGTCTGGGCTCACTCAAAAAAGTTTTTTCAAAGTTTACCTTCCTATAATCCCTGTCATCGAGATCAACAATAACTGTTTGTTCAATTTGCCCGGGGGTTAATATTGCATTAAAACTACCTTCGTAATGAAGGCCTTCGAATGAAAATCTTCCACCGGATGATGTGTTTGTAGTATATATATCAACGCCATGTTGATTAATGGCCAACTCGACAGGAACTTCTTCCACCGGTCTTGAATCCCTGAGGGTTAGCAAGCGACCGCTAATTTTAATACCTATGGTTGGTTCGTGTTCAATTTCCGGGAATTTGCCTTTTGCAAGCTCTTCCCAGTCGAAGCGTCTCCAGCCGTGAGTCATCATTAATAAATCAAGAGCCTTTTTTATTTCTTGATTATTGCCTGACAGGTAATACCATGGGTTTTTAAAAGTTGTGCCCAAATCGCTTTCCAATAATAAATAACTGGCTATGTTTGATTCATGCTCAGCTTCTTTGCCAAAAAGCTTTATTGCTGACAGGGAATAGCTTCCATAAACATCTTCTTCATTAGAATAACCTTCAAATTCGATTTCTAATTTATCCAGATTGTCAAAATTATTAATTTGTGCCTTGGAAATGTCATTATGGTTTATAAAAACAAGCCTTTCTGAAACAGGCAGCATATTAGCATCAAAAACTGTAATGTGGCTTATTCCCGTATTAAACTTATCTTTTGAAATTGAAGCATTATAAATGTTGTTGTCTAATTGTGCTTTCTCATGAAATATTACCTTATTTCTGGTATGAACAATAACTGTTAACTCAGGGGCTATATTAACACTTGCCGGATTGAAATTCGTCTCAACGTTGATATTTATTTTATCATCAAGCACATCGGCTTTTAACAGATAGCCCTGGTTAAGACTTTCCGGAAAGGAATAAGATAATTCTTCACCATTACCAAAATAAATTTCGGCTACATATTCTTTGTTAGCTTCGGGAGTTATTTCGAACACTCCCATTCCGTCATGAAAAGTCTCAAACTCTTTAACTGTGTTGCCGTTTGAGTCTTTAACGACACCTCTTGCCTCCATGCCTGCTCCCAATTGGTTGGCAGCTTTAAAAGCGACCCTGTTTTCAAGGTTGGCAATAAGCTCTCCACCTTCAGGAAAAATCGCAAATTGCATTGTATTCTGTTTGTCTTCCAAATCCCTGTTATATCTGCGATTTTGGCGTATTTCCCTGCGTCTGATGAAGTTTTCCTCTATAGGATTATACACATATATTTCGCGCTGGTAATAAAAATCCTCATCAAAATTTCTCATCCAATCTGTATAAGCACGTAAAAAATAGTTTCCTTCCGGAATAGAGTCGGGCAAAAACACATCACCATATGAGTATCCGTCTTGCACTGGTATTAATGAGATTGAGATAAAATCACCTTGGGAATTCAACAATTCAACATGAAGGTTGTTTGCAGATCCGTCCGGTTCATGATTTATTGCATCAACAACATACGAGGTGTACCAGATATGTTCTCCGGCCATATAACTATCCTTATCTGTGTGCAGATAAACTTTTTGCTGCGAATAATCTGTGTTTAGCGTTTCTAAAATCTCAACAATCTCCGGGCTTGGAGAGTTTGTTGTGCCGGCAGTTTGAGCTGTAGAAAGAGCCGGGCTTGCAACAAACCAGAGAAGTAGTAAACCCTGTAAAAAAACAATAGATGATTTCATAATTATATTAATTTGGTTCGTAAAATGATTTTCAACTAATTCATTATTTGAGTTAAAACTTTTTAAATCTCTATAGATGAAAGTTTTTATAGCAATAAATGTTTGATTTTAAACTGTTAAAAACTACAAAAAATACGCCAATAAACCTTTATTTATTGCCTTAAAAACACTTGTTTTCAAACTAATAATAATTTTATTGGTATACCTTCTTTTACATATATGACTCTTTAACTATTCTTATGCCCTATTTAAATTTTCGTTAAATTTTTAATAATTATTAGAAAAACACACAAAAGTTTCATTATTATTCCAATAGCAGATATTTAAGATTAGCTTTTGGGTCATTAAATATTTCGATATTTCCTTCAGTTGATGTAAAAAGCGTTGTGAATCCTGGCCCATGGCCTGCAACAATGCTGTTGCTGTGTGTTACTACTCCAATTGTAATTGCTCCGGTTCTGTATATTCTTCCATAGGAGTGGTCAGCATTTGTAATAGCTACGATGTCGCCAAAGCGAAGTTTGTCAAGCCCGTATTTTTCCACCATTTTATCATCAAACATTTGAATGTCGTAATCGCCTGAATACACATGATCGCTGCCAAGGCCTGAACCCATAATTTTGCCGGGTATTGTTAGTGCTGCCCCAATTCGCAGTTTCCCATCGGCAGTAATACCCATTCCTGCTTCTGTTAGTGCTTCCATAAGTTGCGGGCTCATGTTCATAGCTTTTACTTTATCAACGTTAAGAAGCTGCATACCCACACCCCAGGCATAAACTTGCATTTTGTCGCCGGGTATCATTTTTTTCATCACTTCAGGGTTTTTGAAATCTACCATTACGTGTTCTGAGCCGCCGTGTTTGCCTATAACCACGCCATGTTCTCCTTTTGCTTCACCGGTAAGAACTTTTACATCGTTGCCTATACATGAAAGTACATTGAAAGCCCTGCTTTCAGCACTTCTGCGATCATCCGAGGGTCCCGGATTATACAAGGTGACGGCAGGCTCCACATGATCGCCTGCAAGATCAACAGCCGAGTCACCGGTACGGAAGTTATATGTTATACTGCCTGTAGCCGGGAATATTCCTATAGAACCATCAGCTCCGACCCGGTAAGGAGGGCTGCCCAGGCGGGCTTCGGCAATATAACCTATAACTGCCATTTTAACTAATTTGTCTTTGTTATATTCTACTCGTGTTAGATCATTTGGCTGGGAATGCAAAGTAAATAATGGATTGAATATCAATATTATCACCAGTGATGACAGCACAATAACTTTGAAATTATTTATAAAGGTTCGGTTCATATTCAGAAATGCTTTTATATGTTGAAATGAAATTTTTGTAAATATAATTCATTTATCAAAAACTTTGATAATAATCGTGGCATAAAATTAATTGCGTGATTGTTTGCATATTATCTGTTATATTTGCCTGCAAGGTAAATATATAAATGATGGACAGAAATGATGTAGCAATAGTTATTTTAAACTGGAACGGCAAGCATTACCTGCAGAAGTTTTTACCCGTTGTTATTGAAAATAGTAAAAAACATGCAAGGATAATTGTTGCGGATAATGGTTCAACGGATGATTCTGTTGATTATCTTGAAGGTTATAAGCCTGACATTGAGCTTTTAAAACTTGCCGAAAACTATGGTTATGCAGGTGGATATAATAAAGCTTTGACAATGGTTGAGGCAAAATATTATGTTTTGCTCAACTCTGATATAGAGGTTAGCAAAAATTGGCTAACCCCTGTTTTGGAGCTTATGGAAAAGGATGAACAGGTTGGTGCGTGTCAACCCAAAATTATGCAGTATTCTGATCGTGAGATGTTTGAATACGCAGGTGCAGCAGGTGGTTTTATAGACTTTTTGGGTTATCCGTTTTGTCGAGGAAGAATATTCAACACCCTTGAAAGGGACAATGGCCAGTTTGATACTATTGACAACGAGATTTTTTGGGCAAGCGGAGCCTGTATGCTTATCAGGGCTGATGCTTTTCATGAAGCTGGAGGGTTTGATGAAAAATTTTTCGCTCATATGGAAGAAATAGATCTGTGCTGGAGGTTAAAGCTTAAAGGTAAAAAGGTGGTCAGCTGCACAGGTTCACGTGTATATCATGTTGGTGGGGGAACTCTGCCGAAAACAAATCCACGTAAAACATATTACAACTTTAGAAATAGTTTATGGGTATTGGCAAAAAACTTGCCGGCAGGTAAATTTTACATGCTGCTGCCATTGCGTTTATTGCTTGATGATATTGCTGCCTTCAAGTTTCTGATTAATGGCAGCTTCAAAGATACAATAGCCGTGAAGAAAGCTCATATCGTTTTTTTCAGCAAGTTGTTTCTTATGCGTAAATATTCAAAAAATGCTAATGAAAGTGTGACGTTAGTTTACCGGCGAAGTATTGTGTGGGATTATTTTGTGAGAAAAATTCAATCTTATTCTAACCTGCCGGTTGAAAAATTTTCCTGAGTTCAGAGTTGCAACTATTTATTAATAAATTCCTTGCCTTGGTTATTTTCTGATATTATCACAGCGATTTTTATAATATGTTGATTTATTGCTGCCATTAATCCAATGTTATATTTTTATGTATTGCGTATTGTCTCCATTTTTCAACCAGTTGTTGCATGTCATCCGGTAGCGGTGCTTCAAAGCTTAGAAGATTTCCGGAGACAGGGTGTTTGAATGCCAGGGTTTTTGCGTGAAGGGCATGCCTTGGACAAATTTTAAAACAATTGGTAACAAACTGCTTATATTTTGTGAAAGTAGTTCCCTTAAGTATGCGGTCTCCACCATAGGTTTCATCATTAAACAACGGGCTGCCGATATATTTGAAATGAGCTCTGATCTGATGTGTTCTGCCGGTTTCCAGTTTGCATTCCACAAAAGTTACATAACCAAAACGTTCTCGAACTTTATAATGAGTAATGGCATGCTTTCCATGTTCGCCATCAGGAAACACTTGCATTACTTTTCTGTTTTTCAGGCTGCGTCCGATATGGCCGGTTATGGTGCCTTCTTCATCTTTAATATCACCCCAAACAATTGCCTGGTAGATGCGGTCAATTTTGCGATCATAAAACATCTTTGCCAATCGTGTTTGTGTTAATTCGTTTTTTGCTATAATCAAAACTCCTGATGTGTTTTTGTCGATTCGGTGTACCAGCCCCGGCTTAACCTGTTCATTGTTTTGCAGGGGAAGGTCTTTAAAATGATGAACCAATGCATTTACCAATGTACCGGTATAGTTGCCGTAGCCCGGATGCACTACCATGCCTGCTTTTTTGTTTACAACAATAAGGTGTTCATCTTCAAACAATACATTGATTGGAATATCCTGGGGAATGAGTTCTATTTCACGTGGAGGATATGCAAGAACTATACTTATTATATCTCCGGGTTTAACCTTGTAATTTGGTTTTATTGATACATTGTTAACTAATATGTTTCCTGCTTTGGCTGCATTTTGTATTTTATTTCGCGAGGTTGCTTCAAGCCTGGATGTAAGAAATTTATCTATTCTTAGTGCTCCCTGACCTTTATCAACCTCTATACGATGGTGCTCATAAAGATCCTGCTCTTCCTCGGCATCGGAAATTGAAATGTTTGATGTTTTTCTGCTTTGATCTTCCATTTTCGGAGTAATATTTAAATGCAAAGTTAAGGTTTTGGATTAATTGAAGCAGATATTCTAAATATCAAAATTAAAATTGAAATAGACCATAACCACAAATCAACAAATTTAAAGATTGGTGAGATAAAGTTTTTTGAGCTACAATTTATGCTCCCGGGTTGGTGTTTAGTCATCTTTGAAGCACTTCAATAACTTGCAGTGAGTTTTTATCTGGAAATTATGATCCTTTCCGAAAAACTATAAGATGAGTTTTTGTCAAAGATACGTATGATGTAAATACCGTTTGGGAAGTCTTGTACAGAAACGGTTTGTTGTAACCTGTCGTTTATTATTTGCCTGCCTTGCATGTCAAATATTTGGATAAAGAGATTGTCAGTGTTTTGCGGGGAATCTTCATCGATTTTTATGTTCAGGTAATTTCCTTTGACGGGGTTTGGGTAAAGCGATATTTTTAAAGGCTCTTGATGTTCTGCAATCTGAGTTTCCACAGTTTTTCCTGCAACCAAAGGCCTTATCATCAGAGCCCCGTTGTATATTGAAGGCCTCCATTGCCCATCAGTATTGTAGAAAAGGTTGCCTCCTGCAGAGTTGTTTAAATCATATCCTACGTTCAACAACTTGTTTGTTGTTTGTTTCCAGCCGATATAGAAAGTACCGTCGAGTTCAACATCTGCATCATCAAACATATACGTATAATACTGGTTTAGCTCATCACTGTATTCAGGAAACATAACTTCCGATTCATAAACTATTTCTTCAGGGTCGAGGCTTTTCCAGACTCTTATAAGGAAAGGGCTGTTGTTTTGGATGTCAAGGGTGTGATTGAAAAATATTTTTACACCTTTCAAGGTGTCTTTGTGTTGAAGAAAAAACCTGCTGGCGGATTGTGGTTCAAATCCTTCCAGGATATACCCTGCATTTGGTATGCCATTATCATAAGCAAAATAATTATCGAAGACCTGCTCATAGTATATTGTGTCATTTCTCCTGTTATCATCCCCGGTAGTGCCTTCTTTGATAGCGTGCACTATTTTGAAATGACGCTTTTCTGTCATAGTGGTTGGAAATGGGTCTGCTAATACAATGGGGTTTGAATGATACTCGTAGTCCTGGTACCCCCCCTCATGAAAAGGCGCTATGTTCCAGGATCCCCCTGAGTAAGTCTTTAATACCTCACCATCTTCATTTGCAATAAAATAACGATAAGTGTAGTTGTGTTGAATATTATTTAGATTTTTAATAGCAACATCCAGGTTGCTCTTAAGAAGAGAACCGGGATTTTCATTAGCACTATAATGAGACCATGGCATTGAAGTGTAGTTTTTTAATAATGATTCAGCAGGCTTAGCAAATGTGAGGTCATAATAAAAAGTATCAGCCATGCTTCTACCATGATCAAGAACTATATAATCAATATTCCATATACTTCGGTTGCCGGCATAATTTGTTGGTGTTTTTTCATAAGGAAAGCTTGAATAGTTTTTAAACCTGAACTTAAAATCATCTCTGAAATAAGTCGTGTCAGTTATAGGGATTATAACTTTTTTAAAATAAGGAAACGTGTCTTTTGAAAACTCACTAAGCGTTTCTCCTTCGGCACTCCAAATACTAACCCATTTATCTTCAACCCACACGGTGTCATTTCCGTTTGAATCTTCTATTTTCGGATCATTATCATCGTCAATATAATAATATCCAGGTGTATGCAGAAACTCGAGCACTAATGAATCCCTGTCAATAGGGGCTACTCCTGACCCTTGAGGCTGATAATAAAAACTAATATAAACGGAATCAGCAGGGTTTAGTGCTTTTGGTGTTGAGTCAAATACTGAGTCAAGCCTTATCTTATTGCTTGTAATGTGGTCGGCTACAAATTGGTAAATGTTTTCTTCAGCATGCTCATAAATCTTACCATATTTATCAAGAGCATCAAAAGTGGCAACACCAATTGAGACGGGGTGAATATGGTAGCAAGAGTTAATATATACATTACTGTCAGCCCAGAGATTTTGGTCGGGATAAGGGCCTGTATATGAAAAATCTTCAAAAAAGGGCAACTCTAAAACAGGTTCTTGCTTTATAGCGGCATTTTTGATCTTGATGGCGTCTTGTGATTTTGCCGGGTTGGATTGCAGTGGAAGCAGCAGTTCCTGCGCTGAAACCGGCACTATAAGAGCTAATGTTGATATTATAAACAGTAATCTTTTGACAGGCATATAATGAAATGAATATTATTCATAATTAAGGCTATTCCTTTATGATCGTATGATCTTATTGTTGAATGCCGATTACTATATTCTTAAACATCAAAAAGGAGTTTTTATTGTGGATTATTGTAAACAAAAACCATAGCATCATTCGTCGTCGAAATCTTCGATTGCTCTATACCACAGGTTGATCTTTGAGCCTCTTTTTGCATGCATTTCCTCAAAATAGTCCGGTTCTTGCTTGTGAACCCTTGCATCTTCTTCACTGACATTATTTTCAAATGTTTCTTGACCAATAGTAAGTGATGATTGCTTAATGATTTCCCGGGCTTCTTCGGGTGATTTTCCATATAGTAAAGGTATCTCCACCGATAATATTTCTTCAAGGTATTCATCAAAATCAAATTCATCTGCTGACCGGTAGTAAACATTTACTGTGCTTCCCATGTTAAGGTGTTTTGTTTCTTCCAGAACACATGGGATTTGTTCATAAACTTTAACATTAACCGAATCATCATCCAGGAATTCTTCTATTCCCAGGTTCAAACCTGCCCGGTTTATTTCCATAAGGGCTTCTTGTCTGGTTTTTCCGATAATAAATGGTACAGGCACTTTTGTTTCAGACAGTCCTTCTCCGAGTACAAGGTCAATTTTGGATCCTTTCTCAAGCATTGTTCCGGGCTTAACAGCTCCGTGATTATATTTTTGTTCTAAAACGGCATTTTTAGCTATGCTTGGCACATATTCCAGTTTTCCGACTTTAAGTCCATGGTTATGCAACAAAGCTATTGCTTGTCGTAAAGAAAGGTCAGTGAGATCAGGTACTGTAACCATTTCCGGCAGTTCGGCTACCATGGTAATATATATTGTCCTCCCACGTTTTACTTCGTTACCCGGGGAAGGCTCTTGTGCTGCAACAGTTCCCCTTTTACGGCTTTCATCATATATGGAATCATGGATGTTGTAATTGAGATTCAGGTCGTCTAAAACTGTTCTCACATCTTCCTCATACAAACCTTCAAGGTCGGGTACTGTAATTGTGCGGCCATGAAATGTATATATATCCAGCAACTTTAAAGAAAACCATAGAATTACAATTGCCAGTATTGCAGCTAAACCCAGCTGGATGAAAAAATATTTGCTTTTAATGAATTCTTTAAATGTCATGAAATAATTAATGTTTATTTGAATTGTCAAAATTAACAATTAATATTTTATATCAATTGTTTTTTGATACAGTTATCGTATAAACGTTCTTAACGCCATTAACGCAAAAACTTATTAAATGTTGTAAGTTGCAGTTTATGTTTGCTGTATAGATGTTGTTTTCCTCAGATTACGCATATTGAATTATTAATTATTAAGATGATTGGTGCATGATATTGATTTATATGAAGGTATTTCTTGTTTTTGGCCGGTGCAAAATTTTTTATCCGGCCCAGCTTTCCTTGTCGAGGCTTCGGTAATGTATCGCTTCTGCCAAATGTTCCGGTTTAATATCATTGCTGTTATCGAGGTCTGCAATTGTTCGTGATACCTTCAGGATGCGGTCATAGGCTCTTGCAGACAGGTCTAGCTTTTCCATTGCAGTTTTTAATAATAAGCTGCCTGCTTTATCTATTTGACATACCTTGCGTAGGATTTTTGATGTGATCTGTGCATTGCAGTAAACACCTTTTGTGTTTTCATATCTTTCTTCCTGAATTTGCCTTGCTTTGATAACTCTTTCTCTAATAGAGCGGCTGTTTTCCGAGTTTTGTATTTGTGAAAGTTCTTTGAAAGGTACCGGAGTCACTTCAATATGAATATCTATTCTGTCTAGTAGCGGCCCTGAGATTTTATTAAGATATTTTTGCACCATTCCTCCGGCACATACACAATCTTTTTCGGGGTGGTTGTAGTAGCCGCATGGGCATGGGTTCATTGAAGCCACCAACATAAACCCTGCCGGGTATTCAACAGTGAATTTTGCTCTTGATACAGTTACCAGCCTGTCTTCCAGGGGTTGTCTAAGCACTTCAAGCACAGTTCTTTTAAACTCCGGCAGTTCATCCAGAAATAAGACACCATTATGTGCCAGAGAAATTTCGCCGGGCTGGGGGAATGATCCACCTCCGACGAGAGCGACATCGCTGATAGTATGGTGCGGTGCCCTGAATGGCCTGACAGGAAGCAGGGAGTCCTTTTCATCAAGCCGGCCTGCCACACTGTGTATCTTAGTAGTTTCCAGTGCTTCCTGAAGAGTGGGTGGGGGGAGTATACTGGGTAAACGCTTTGCAAGCATTGTCTTTCCAGAGCCGGGCGGGCCGATCATTATCAGATTATGGCCTCCTGCAGCTGAAACTTCAAATGCTCGCTTTATATTCTCCTGTCCTTTTACCTCTGAGAAGTCCACTTCATAGTCATTCAGGCGAGATAAAAACTCTTCGCGAGTATTAATTTCCAATGGAACAAGCTTGCTTTTACCGTTGAAGAAGTCAATAACTTCGCGTATTGATTCAACACCATAAACATCAAGGTTGTTGACTACAGCTGCTTCACGGGCATTTGCAGCCGGAAGTATGAAGCCCTTGAAGTTTTCTTTGAGTGCTTCAATGGCGATGGGCAAGGCGCCTTTTATTGGCTTTAAGCTGCCGTCAAGCGATAACTCACCCATTATCAGGTATTTGCTAACATCGTCGGATTTGATTTGATTGCTGGCAGCCAGAATACCTATGGCTATGGTCAGATCGTAGGCTGAACCTTCTTTGCGAATGTCAGCAGGTGCCATATTGACAATTATTTTTTTCCCGGGAATGCGAAAGTTGTTGTTTTTTAATGCCGAACTTATCCGGTGATGACTTTCTTTAACGGCATTGTCGGGTAAGCCAACCATGTGGAAACTAACTCCTGCTGAAATGTCTACTTCAACGGTAATAAGCTTTGCATTGATTCCATGGACAGCACTTCCGTAAGTTTTTATTAGCATTTGGTTAAGGTTTTTTGTTATGGGATTGTCAAAAATATAAAAAACCTTTTAATATAGCCATAGTTTTATTAAAAATTAATTGCATTCGGCAATCTTTAGTTTCATGTCAACTTAATAATGGCCCATTCCCACGCTACCCCTAACCCCTAAAGGGGAATGCCAGCACACGTGTGGCGGGGTTCTCCCCTTTAAGGGAGCTAGAGGGGTGTGTGATGGCAAACGTCATTTCATTGTTGACATGACACCAGTCGGCAGACCTCAACATTTTGTTGACGGTTGGTATCGATTACCGATTACCGATTACTGATTACTGATTACCGATTACCGATTACTCCGTGCCCTATACTCTATTCACAATGACTAATGCCTAATAAAAATTTACAGAAATGTCATATTATTTTTTACCGTAATTTTCTCACAATAATGACATTTTAGCCTTAGGTCTTCTTTATCAACCACGGTATATTTTGGTGTAATTTGCTCGTGATTGGTTATACAGTTAGGGTTGAAACATTTCACGATGCCTTTTACTTCACCAGGTATTTCAACAATCGTTTTATTTATAACCTGGAAGTCTTTAATCTCTATCATCGAAGCATGTGGAGCAACAAGTGCGATTCTGTTTACCTCTTCAGGTTTAAAATACTTATTGCTGACTTTAACAATCCCTTTTTTGCCATATTTTTTACTTTCCAGGTTGGTGCCAAACAATACCATGTTTTCAAACCTGTCAAGCTTAAGAATTTTAATAACCTGGAAAACTGCATTTGCCGGTATGTGGTCAATCACGGTGCCGTTTTCTATAGCAGAAACTTTAAGTTCTTTTATTTTTTCACTCATTTTTGTTATTGTTAATTATGTATTTTTTTTAAATTTCAATTTTTTTACTTAAGCCCGAGAATAAGCGACATGAGAGCTTGTCTGACAAACACGCCATTTAGTGCTTGTTCAAAATAGTATGCTTTCGGACTTTTATCAACACCGATTTCAATCTCATTGACTCTCGGCAGTGGGTGCATAACTTTTAAGTTTTCCTTTGTTTCCTCGATCATATCTTTTCGTAATACATAAAAGCTTTTTATTCTTTCGTATTCCAACGGGTCGGAAAATCTTTCTTTTTGTATCCTGGTCATGTACAGTACATCAACTTTAGGGATCACCTCATCAATTTCTTCATATTGATGATATTTGAGGTTTTTTTCTTTAATGTGCATTTTGACTGCACTTGGCAGTTTTAGCTCTACCGGTGATACCAGGTGAAAAGTTGTGTTATAGTTACACATGGCAATAACCAGGGAGTGTACTGTACG
>SLSZ01000074.1 GCA_007130125.1 Bacteroidales bacterium | reverse complement strand
TTCTCCCAGGGGGATTCGCCCGAGATGGCGGCTTGTCGCGAGTCGTTGATGTGAAACTCCAAAAAATCGTAATTACGTTCGGAAGACACCGCCCATTGGAAACTTAACTCTCCGGGGCCCTCGACCACGGTCTCAATCCAGCTTTCCCCGTTGTCCCCGACAGGGCCGCTTTGGGCGGCGATCTCGCTCCGAAACGTCGATTCATCCTGGCCGAACCAAGGGGCATCGCCTCCAGTGACCCACTCGAGTTCGCACGCCTTGACAGCCTGGCAAAGCCGGGGCCGGACCTCGAGCTCGAAGGGAATCGTTCGCACGAAGCCGGTCGTTGTATTCACCAAGTCGATCGCTCCCGTGTAGGTATTCCACTCCAGAGAGTTTGCACGGCGGTTGATCGAAACGGTCAGTTCGGCCGTGGCGCCTCCCGGCAAACTCCCCGAGGACGGAGTGAAACTCAGCCCGGGCACCTGCCTGCTGGTCCCCTCCCAATCGATCGGCTCGGCCCCGGAATTTTTCAAAATAAAGGTCATGCTTTGCGGGGGAAAGGGGCCGCCGACCTCACCCCGTGCGACGAATGCGCCGAGGGGAAACCGTTGCAGCGGATCTTCCGCGGCGGCGCCCGACGCGGGAATATCGAAAACGGTGCGATCGGGGTCGTTGCTGAACAGTCGCAGGGTCGCCGCAAAAGCACCTTCGCCCGCCGGGTTAAAGAGAACGGGAATCATCTCGCTCTCATTGGGCGAAAGATGCAAGGGAAGCTCGGGAAGGTCCGGAAAACGGAAGGTTTCCCGCGCCCTGCTGAGTTGGCTGTAGGTCACCGCTTCATCCCGGGCCGTCTTTTCGGTCAAGAGCGGCTCGACGGGACCGGGGGAATCAAGGTGGGTGTAATCTTCCGAGCCCGCCGGCCGCGCCTTTCGCCAGCTTTGGGCGAGACTCACGGGAAGAACCCCATCCATCAGCGGCCCTCTCACCTCCACGTAGTCGAACCGGTGAGTGGTGGGCGTGGCGTTGTCGGTAAAGCCCGCGAGTCCGACCCGGCCCGGACGGAACAGGCCTCCGGCTTCCCCGGACCAGAGCAGTTGGTCGTTGGCGAAAACGTGCAGCTCATTCTGATTGAGGCTCGCCACGATGACATTGGGGGCATCGAGATTCAGAGAAGAGGATTCGGCCCATCGTTGTATCCAGGCAAACCTGCCATCAATAAATCGAGCGATAAAATAGCTCCGGTTTCCGCTGACGCCGATGACAATCGCGCTCCCTTCGCCGAGGTCGATATTGAAATCGGGGGAGGCGCGCAGGATCATCGCCGCCGTGTTTGATTCCGAACCCTGCCGTTCAAACCTGGTTTCAAAGGTTCCATTGAACCACACCTCCGCGGCATAGGTGGATTGCATGAAAAGCGATGCGCCGGAAAGAGACGCTTCGTATTGGCCGGAGGAAAGTTTCCACGAGTGGATTGGATCCTGAACCCACCTCGATAAGTGAGAGCCTGCGAAATCTTCCCGGTAGCCCGGGAGAAGGAGGATATCTTCGATAATCAGGTCGTTCTCGGCATGGGCATTTCGCACGGTAATCGTCTCGACGATTTCATCATCCGGCGAGACGCTTCCGAAGGGGAGGCTCACGCCACCCCGGCGGCTGATGGAACTGGTAACCCTCAGTTCGCTTGGCTTGGGATGGACCTTGAGGGTGACCGGACGTTCGTGAACGAGGTTGGTGGATGTATTGGTAAAATGGATCAATCCGGTGTGGAGGCCTTCGGGCAGGGCCGAGGCGGCGCTATTGAAGGTAATCGAAACCGTTTGATCGGATGCTGACGCAAGCATGCCGGAAGCGGGGGTGGCCTCGAGCCAGGGAACGGAGGTTTCAGCTGTCCAAGGGACGGGTTCGCCGCCGTTGTTGCGCAGGGTGTAGGTGGTCTGTTCGGGGTCGAACCGGCCCGAGACCGGGCCTTCGGACGAGATCCCTTCCTGTTCGAGCAGTTCAAGGTCGTCAACGACAGCTTCGCCGGAAAGAGAGATCTCAAGGGAGGGATTCTCCGTGTCCTGGCTTTCTATGATGGCCACGGCTTCATACGGTCCGGCTGAGCCGGGCTCGAAGGCGGCCTGAATCACGAGGGAGCGCCCAGGGGTGAGCGTCAGCGGAAGAGTTGGCACGTCCAGCAGCCTGAACCCGGCCACGGCTTCGGCGACGGCCGCGGCCGCATTGAGTCTGCCGCCGCTGACAACCAGGGACTCCCAGTGCGGAAGCGGCGTCACTGTCTCAAGGATCGTCTCCTTTAAGTCGGAGTAGCGGGCGGATGGATCGACCGCGAGCATGAGCGCCGCGACACCTGTTACGTGGGGCGCGGCCATCGAGGTGCCGGAAAGCATGGCGTATCCTTCCCCGGGAAAGGTGCTGAGAATGTCCGCCCCGGGAGCCGCCAGGTGAACCGTATTCGCTCCATAATTACTGAGGGAAGCCCTTTCATCGTTCCGGTTGCTGCTTGCGACCGAGATGATGTTATCGAGATTGAAGGAGGCCGGGTAGGAGGGGATCGTGTCGTTATCGGACCCACTGTTGCCCGCAGCGGCGACGTACAGTTGGTTCGCTTCGCCCGCAGCGGCGATCATGTCTTTCAAAGCCTGGGAATACCCTCCTCCGCCCCAGGAATTATTGCTGATGTGCGCCCCATGTTCGATGGCGTAATCGAGCGCGGCGACCGCGTCGGCTGTGAACCCGAAGCCGAACTCATCGAGGAACTTCAGGGCCATGAGGCGAACGTTCCAGTTGACGCCGGCGATGCCGATCCCGTTGTCGCCGGTCGCCCCGATAATCCCGGCGACATGGGTACCGTGCCCGTTGTCGTCCATCGGATCGCCACTGGTGACGTTGCCGGTGCCGTCGAGCCAGGTGGCGCCGTGAACGTCGCCGAAGGACGGTGATGGATTGACCCACATGTTGGCGGCAAGGTCGGGATGTTCATAGTCAATGCCGGAATCGATGACCGCCACGATGATCTCTTCGCTTCCGCGCGAAACCTGCCAGGCTTCCAGAGCCGAAATATCGGCGCCCGGGAGGCCGTTCTCCTGGCCGGTGTTATTCAGGCTCCACTGTTCTTCGAAACGCGGATCATTGGGTCCCTGATG
>SLSZ01000064.1 GCA_007130125.1 Bacteroidales bacterium | reverse complement strand
TTTCAGACCCTGAAGAGTTTAGCAATAAATTTTAAAGCACAGCTTGCTTTATTGAACAACAAAGCTTTTGTTAATCACTCCGCTTTCACCGGCAATCCTGATAAAGTATATACCTTTTTGCCAGCCGCTAAGGTCAATGGTTTCCTCCAAAGAACCATTAGTTTCTTTAACATCAATTGTCTTTACAAGTTGACCGCGGGAGTTAATAATGTTAATAACGATGTTGTTATCGGCATTATCCCAGCTTATATTAATATTATCCCTTGCAGGATTAGGATAAAGGAAAAGATTTTCCTTTATTTCATCAACAAAATTAATCTCCTCATGTCCAAAATTTGCAACAACATGAGTGTCTTCAGATATTGTGAAAACATATGGATTATCATCAATATCATCTCCGTCTATTACAAAATTTATAAAGAAAAACTCTGTGCTTTCAGTATCAGGTGTTGCAATAGCTGTTAGTTCAACCTCCTTACCTGCTTCAATGATATATGGCTCAGAAAGCAGAACATCATCAACTCTTACTTCTACACTGCCCTCTTCATCAGTAATCACATCAATAGTTAGCACAAATGTTTGGGGATTAACAAACACTGTTACTTCATCAAAATTATCGCAATCGGAATCTAAGTCTAAAACCGTGAGTGTAAATGTGGTTGTTTCCGTAAGATTTATAGTTTCAGGATTTTGAACATTTGCATCAACAAGAAGTTCTGCAGGTTCCCAGCTGTAAGTATAATTTGTAGGATCAGCACCTCCATCTTCTGCGCTAAGTGTTGTAGATGTATTATAGTCAATTGTTTGATCTTCTCCTGCATCAGCAATCGGACGGTCAGGCAATACTATGCTAAGAGGCTCGGAGTCTCCCATGCATCCATTCTCATCCATTGCCCACACAACATATTCACCTGTAAAACGTGCAACTAGTACTGCATCATTTTCTCCTTCAATTAGAACTCCGTCAATATACCATTCGTAGTAATCATAATCATCCGGAACAGCAATTAATTCCTGTGAGCATAATTCTACCTCCCAGTCAGTTGTAATCTCAACATCAGGCAGATCGTTATAAATGATCTCTATAGTGTTGGATGTATTATAACAGTTGCCATCAAAGACTTCTACATGATATAGCCCTGTTTCTGTTGCAAGGAAAGAGTCATCCTGCTTGCCATCACCGTTGTCATCAACTGGTAAGCCATTAAAGAACCATACATATTCAACAAACCCGGGTGTAGCAGTAAATAAAACTTCAAACTCTTCACCATCACAAAATTCAACAATGCTTAATTCTTCATAGCCTTCTGCAACAATCTCAACCTCAGGGAGTGGGTTTACAATTACTTCCACTTCAGAAGAAACGTTATAGCAGATGCCATCAAATACCATTACAGAGTATAGCCCAGTTTCTTCAGCGAAATATTCAGGAAGTTCTTCTCCCGGTAATATATCTCCATTATAGAACCACTGGTATTCTTCGTAGCCGGCAGTTGCTTCAAGCAACAATGATTCACCATCACAGATCTCAGAGTCTCCTTCATAATCAATGTCTACAACAGGAAGAGGATTGACAATAATTTCTACCTCCTGTGATAAGTTCTCACAATAGTACTCATCACTGTCAAAAATGTTCTGTTCTGTTACAACAACAGCATAAGTACCTGCTTCAGTAGCAAGATAAATGTTATTTTCAGCACCGGCTATTATATCACCATCTTTCCACCATTGATATGCATAATATCCGGGTGTTGCTTCTAACTGCACTTCGATGAGATCTCCTTCACATAAGTGTATCTCATCGTCAGTCATATTATCAGCAGTAATTTCAACAACCGGCAGATCAAAAACTACAACAGTAATTACATCTGTTTCAACAGAACAAGAAACGCCATTATTGGTGTCAAAAACTTCAGCGTGATATTCTCCGGATACAGTAGCAAAATAGGAAGCATGCTCCGGTCCTTCAAAACCATCGATGGGTGAGCCATCCAAGTACCACTTGTAAGACAGGTCTCCAACCCCTGATGCATTAACATGCAGCTCAACATCTCCGCCATCACAAAACTCTGTTGCTTCAAGAGCTTCAATATCAGCCACAGGCAAAGGATATACGGTTATTTCTATTTCGTTGGACGAGTTTATACAACCGTTGGCGTCGGTTGCATCAAGATGATAAACACCGCTTTCGCTGACACTCAGGTTTGAATAATCAACACCTACAGCTCCGGGAATTTCTTCGCCATCTTTGTACCACTTATAATAGCTAAAAGATCCAACAGACATTATTAGCACTTCTTCTCCTTCGCAAAACTCTTCTTCATATTCACCACCTACAAGGATAGTAACATTGGTTACCGGGTAGGTATCAATCTCAACACTTCCATTCATCATAGCACTGCAGGAAGTATTTACATTAAAAGCATAAATGGTAAATGTACCTATCCAGTCTACATTTTCAAACTCCAGCTCATCCCCATCGCCATATAAAATGTTTCCGGTAGGGATATCATCAAATAAAAGCTCATAACCAACATCCGGCTCAGAGCCTGAGAGAAATATGCTTGTACCGGCTGTGCCCGGGCAGTAACTGCCGCCTCCGGTAACATTAAACACTGTTGGAAGTGGATCTACTAATACCTCATGAGTCGATTGAATACTTGACCCACAACCCATAATACTAACCACCAGTGTATAATCTCCTGCAACAACAGGCGTTCTTTCTGGCTCCGCATCATCAGAAGTCCAGCCACCCGGACCTTCCCACGCATATATTGCTTCAGGGGGATAGGGGTTATCATCATTCCCGATTGCCGATAGAGTAAGTGTGCCACCTTCACATATAGGCGCGTTGGAACTGATTACCGGAACAGGGACTGTACATTCAAGTTCAGCCATATCATAACCTGAACCTATACCTCCGGTATATTGAGCCGAGGTATTATTTATTAAAACCATCATTGAAGTGATGGCAGTGAGGCATATGAATAAACTTTTGACATTAGAAGCAAGCTTGTACATTAGCTCATTCTTTGGTTGTGGTAAATTATTACTCATAATATATTGGTTTTGTAATTATACTCAGTTAAAAAAAGACATAATAATCGAACATTAAACAGAATTAAGCTATATTTTTG